>NZ_JBHVFE010000339.1:0-10063 GCF_042801945.1 Kitasatospora sp. NPDC057542 | reverse complement strand
GCCGGACACCGGTGTCCGGCCGGACAGCGACGCGAGAGGGCGGCTGGGGCCGCGCGGTGTGCCGGCACCGAATCAGGCGCGCGTTCCCGCCCCGAGCCGTCGCAGGTCAGCGGAAGATGTGCGGGTCGAACCCGTACACGTTGATGACCTGGATGATCTGCCAGCCGCCGTCCCACTGGTAGAACCGGTGGCCGTCGTAGCGGTACCGGTGGCCGTGGTCGTTGCTGTACCAGTAGCTGCCCTGGCGCTCCCAGGAACGGTGGCCGTCCCAGCGGCTCGTGTGCCCGCTGCCGTAGCCGCCGTAGCGGTCGAAGCGGTCGCCCTCGTGGTCGCGGACCTGGAAGGCCGCCGGGGAGACGGAGACGGTGTCGCGGTGGACGGCCTGAACGGGTGCGGCCGAGGCGGTGCCGCCAGCGAGCAGCAGCCCACCGAGCGTCGCGGCGAGCGCGGCGGCCGCGGTGGCGGCCCGGCGTCCGACGGACTTGTTCATGATCTTTCCTCCTTGATCGGCCCGGAGCCATGGGTCGATGGCTCCGGGCGGCGCCCCGCTGTGGTGGGGCAAGAACGACGCTACGGGAGAAATGTTGAAGCTTGTACATACCGGGCTGTGGGGTATGTCATGCCCATCGGGACGGCAGGGCGAGGAATAACGGGCGGGGCAACCGCGCTGCCCGCGGCCTCCCGCGTCTTCATCGGGCAGCAGGCCCTGCCACGCACCCTCCCCGAGGTCCTCGCCACCAAGCCGGACAAGAACGCCGAGCCGGACCGCCCGGAGTGCCCGGCCTGCCATGCCGACCGCCCCGCCCTGCCCTTTGCCCGCGACCTGAAGAAGGCCGCCAAACACGGCCCAAGCAGGACCGGGACACCGGAAAAGTCACTGAACTCTGGCCCAGCGCCCGCGCCTGACGGTTAATCTTCCGCGCATGCACACTACTGGCGCTCCGGAAGATTTCGACCGAGAGATCCGGGCAACCAGCAGCGACGTCGTATACAAGAACCGCTGGATGACCGTCCGCGAGGACAAGACGATTCGCCAGGACGGTTCGACCGGGATTTTCGGCGTGGTGGAGAAGCCCGATTTCGCGCTGATCGTTCCTTATGCCGACGGTGGATTCCACCTCGTCCAGCAGTACCGGTACCCGGTGGAGGGACGCTACTGGGAGTTCCCACAAGGCTCGTGGGAGGAGCGCCCCGACGCAGATCCGCTGGACCTCGCCCGGGGTGAACTCGCGGAGGAGACGGGGCTCACTGCCGCAGCGATGACGCGGCTCGGGTATCTGTACGAGGCCTACGGATACTGCAACCAAGGCGTCCACATCATTCTCGCCACCGGCTTGACCAGCGGAGAGGCCGACCCGGAAGAGACGGAGGCCGGCATGATCAGCCGCTGGTTCAGCGAGGACGAAGTGTGGCGATTGATCGAGGGCGGACAGCTCCGCGACGCCCCGTCGGTTGCCGCACTCGGCCTGTTCCAGCGCTGCCGCGGCGAACTCGACGTCTGACCGGTCGGAGCCGGGCCGTGGTAGTTCGGCCTGTGAGTGGGTGGGGTGATGTCAGCGGGATGGGTGGCAGCGGGCCGGCCGAGGACGAGGGATCGTCGAGCCGGTCTTCTGCCGGTTGAGGTCATGGATCTGGGCTGTCATGAGGTGAACAAGTCGCTGTCACGGACTGCGATTTGCGCCCGTCGCGCGCGGTAGGCGGCTGACGTGGGGTCGCTCATTCGGCCGTGCAGGTGAGTTGTGAGATCGCTTGTCGCCACGTTCCCAGAGCGCCTGCCGGCTCCGACAGCGAGTGTCACCGGCGACCGGTACCTTGCGTCAATCCGTGCGACACGACATGAATCCGACCCGAAGGAATGCCCATCATGACGCCCGAAACGGCCCCGACGACCGACCTCGACGGGTGGGACGCCGCGCTGGCCGGTGCCTTCGCGATACTGCTCGGCGGAGAACCGGCCGTCGACCCCGCCGCCGGATACGGGGTGTACCACGCCTCGGACTCCCTCGACGAGTTCCTGTTCCCGAACCCCTGGGCCACCCCCGACGCGCTGTCGGGCCGGGAACCGAGGCACCTTCCGGATCCGGACGGCGCGTACCCCTTCTCCCCTTGGACACGGCGGTTCGACCTGGGCGGATCGCTGTTCCGCTTCGACGCCGACCTCCTGACGGGAAAGGGACCGTGGGGCGACGGCGGGCACAAGGGCCCCCGGCCGTTCGACGACACCTTCGTCGCCGACCTGCGGGCCGTCTCCACGGTCGACGAGTCCGGTGAGGCGCTGGTGCGCGGCACGGAGTTGGGACCGCTCCTGGGCCGCCACGGAGTCGACCTCACCACCGAGGAGTCCACGAAGCTGAACGGCTGGCTGACCGTGCTGCTGCGCGTCGCCACAGACGGCACTCTCACCGACGCGATGCGGGCCGCCACGTTCACCGAGCGCGGCCCCGAACACCTGGTGTCGATCCACGACCTGTCGGGCGCCGGCTCCACCGACGAGCCCTGGGAGGACAGGCTGGGCGCGGTCGCGCATCCCGCACTCCGCGACCATCTCCGCATGCTCTGCCGCACCGAGGAGGCCGCGCGCAGCGAGGGCGGCTTCTACTACGGCACCGACCACTGGCCGTGGAGCGACGTCCTCGAAGCGGTCGGCTGCTCCCTTGTCGCGGGCTGGGGGTTCGGCGAGTCCCAGGCCGGCACCGCCGTCGTGCGGTTGCCGGACGCCCCAGGCGCCCGCTGAGCACGCCGCTTCGCCGTCGGCGCCCCTCCAGGCCGACTTCCCTCGCGTTCCTGCCGGCTTGCGCCGCGCAGGGGACGGCACCGTTTTGCTGCCGTCGTGTCGTGCTCAGCGCCAGAGGGTGCGGGTGTGCCGTCGGGGTCCACCCCGTGGGGCCGGCGACCCGGTCCTGAGGCGTAGAGACCGATGCCTGCGTCGGCGGCCTCCCTTCCCGTTCCCAAACCCCTCGCCCCCGCACCACCGCCCGACTCGACGCCCACCCGCGCCGTCATGCTCTGCCACGGCCACCTTTGGCCCGGTTCCACCACACGGGCGCGGGCTGCCTGCTGCGCCGCGGTCTGCTCGTCGCCGACGTCCGGGCGGTGACATTCGATCAGCAGAGGACCCCTCAACCAGCGACAGCGTTTCCGAAGCCGAGCGGGAGCCCGTTCCCGCGAACTGAGCGATGCAACCTTTGCGGCGGCGCGGTGGTGAGTAGGGCAGAGCGATGGTCCGGTCGGGTCGTCGCGTGGACGCAAAGAGGAATCGGATGACCGCGAGCGTATGGCACATCCCGGTGGAGGACCGGCCTCGGCCCGTCACGGCACCGGCTTCCGCGGGCGGCCCGGGCCTGCGGGAGCTTGACTTCGAGGGGTTCGCCGCCACGCGCTGGCGGCGGCTGGTACGCACTGCCTACCTGCTCACAGGCGACTACCACGAGGCCGAGGACGTGGTGCAGGCGACTTTCGCGAAAGTCTTCAGGAACTGGTCCCGGATCAGCCGCCTGGAAGAGCCGGACGCCTACATCCACCGGGCCCTGGTGAACAACAACCTGAGCCGTCACCGACGGCGCCGGGTCAGGCAGCTGCTCATGCCCGTCCTTCCCGATCGGGCGCACACCGCGGGCGGTGGCCACCGCGACGTCGAGGAGCGCTCGGCGCTGCTCCAGGCGCTGGCGGAGCTGCCACAACGCCAGCGGGCCGTGGTCGTCCTGCGCTACTGGGAGGACATGAGCGAGTGCCAGGTCGCCGAAGTGCTCGGCTGCTCGCTGGGCAATGTGAAGAGCCAGGCCAGCCGAGGCCTGGCGAAACTGCGCGGCCACCCGGCGCTGGCCTCGTACTCGGCGGGCACCGGTTCAACGATCGACGGCACGAACGGAGGCAACAGGTGATGGACACCGAGGACATGGTGCGCGGCGCTCTGCGGGACGAGGCGGCCCGGGTCGCGGTGGCGGACTGGTCCGCCGGGCCCGTGTGGGTTCAGGTGCGCCGGCAGCGCCGGGGGCGCCGGATGGCGATGGGCGCGTCGGCGGCGGTGGCCGCGCTCGCCGTGCTGGCCGGCACGGGTGCGGCACTGTCCGCGCAACACGGGGGCCAAGCCGTCGGGCCGGCCTCGCAGGCTCCGCTGGTACCCGTGGGGCCGGCTCCCGAGGCCGTGGTGGTGCAGCCCGGCCAGCAGCTGCCATTGGGCCGCCAGGACTGGTGGATGCAGCTGAAGGACCAGGAGATCTGCATCCACGACGCTCCCGCCTACCAAAGCGGTTCAGGGTGCAGCGGGTATTCCTGGGCGGGGGACACTACCGAGATCACCATGCAGTACTACGGGGCCCCCCCGCAGCACCAGGAGGGTCTGTACAACCTCGTCTACCACGGGCCCGGGCAGGTGGCCCGGATGACCATCGAGCTGGACGGCCAGGCATACTGGGCCACCGTCGCCTCGCTTCCCGGCAACCCGGGTTACGCCAGCGGTTATGTCTGGGGGCCCAGCCTCAAGACCTCCACTGATTCGAAGGCATACCCGCCCGAAGGCATCAAGCTCGCCGCGTACGACGCCCAGGGGAGGGTACTGGCGAGCAAAACGCTGTCGTCCTGAACCAGACCGGCATCGCGCTCCCGGCGCCGGTCGCAGACGAGCACCGCGGCTGCGTACTCGGCCAGGCGCCGGAGCCCGGCCCGGACACCCACTCCGCCGCAGTCGCCGCGATCCCCACGACGGCCGCGAACGCCTCACGCCGGGACGTCTGCCCGCCTGCGTGGTTCGGCCTCGGTCTGCCGATGCCGGCCGGCTCCCGCTCGGTATCGCCCGGCGGGGCGCAGCGGCGGGGGCCGCCAGCGCTGCGCCCGGCGTTGTCGTCCAGCCGAGTCCCACGGCCTGCCCGGGCAGGCCGTGGGACCTGCCCGGCACCAGCGAGCACGGGCGGCCCGCCCTCGGCTAACCTCCCCCCCTCGTGGACGATCACCCCGAACCCTCGACCCTGCGCGTCTTCGTGGCCCTGGCTCCGCCCGACGACGCCAAGGACGAACTGGCCCGGGCCCTGCAGCCCACCTACGCCAGGTACCCGCGGCTGCGGTGGAACCGGGTCGAGGACTGGCACATCACCCTGGCCTTCCTCGGCGAACAGCCGTCCACGGCGGTGCCGCTGCTGCGGTCGGCACTCGCCGCCCCGGCCGCGTCGCACCCCGCCCTGCACCTGGGCCTGCGGGGCGGCGGCCACTTCGACCAGCGCCTGCTGTGGAGCGGGATCGACGGGGATCTGGAGGGACTGCACCAGCTCGCCGCCGACGTCCGGGACCTGATCAGGGCCTGCGGAATCGAGTTCAGGGACCGGCCGCTGAGCCCCCATCTGACGCTGGCACGGTCCCGCCGTGACGATCCCGCCAGCGTGCCGCAGGCCGCGGCCGGGCTCACCGGGTTCGTGGGTCGGCCGTGGCGCACCGAACGTCTCCACCTTGTCGGCAGCAACATCGGCCGTGGCCCCGGGCCGATCCGCTATCGCGACATCGAGGCGTGGCGGTTCGGCGCCGCCGTCCAGGCCAGGGGCGGCGGCGCTCTCACCGAGCCGTAGCCCGCGGGCGAACACCTGCGAGGGGCGGGGAGTCGGCGCCGTGCCGGAGGCCGTCACCGGCTCTGGGCCGACCGTCGTCTGTCCCCGCCGGACGAGGCGGACCGGGCGGCCGAACCGGACTCGTTCGAGGTGATCTCGAAGCCCTCGCCCGCGAACTCCTCCCGCAGTGCCCGGAGCGGGACGGGAAGGACCTCGGGCCGCTGATTCCGCCCAGGCCGACCAAGCGCCGGCTGCTCGCCGCATTGGTGACCGTGCCGGGCGATCCGTGGCGGGAGGCCCGGCGGCAGCACACCCGCGACCACCCTGATCACAAGGCGCAGGGCTGCGCGAGCCGGCTTCTCACGTGGGGCGGGTCGGTGGTTCGCTGAAGATCCCTTGAATGGGAATGCCGGGCCGCGACACTGCCTGTGATGCCGGTCGCGAGTGCGTGGCCTTCGGCACGGCCCCGCCCGTGATCCGGAAGCGAGGGCCTCATGAGCATGATGCGCGCGGTACGCGCTCACCGGCGCGAAGGCCCCGAAGAGCTGGTCTACGAGAGTGCGCCCCGCCCCGAGCCAGCGCCAGGTGAGGTCGCCGTCGCGGTCCGGGCCGCCTCCGTCACCGCGGGAGACCTTGCCTGGGACGCCACCTGAACCGACGGCTTCGACGGCTCCGGGCGGGACCGGACGCCCGCCATCCCCGCGCACGAGGCGTCCGGCGTCGTGGTCGAGCACGGGGCCGGTGCCACGGCTCCGGCCTTGGGCGCCGAGGTGTACGGATTGATTCCGTTCCTGCGGGACGGGGCCGCCGCCGAGTACGTCGGCGTGCCGGCCGGGATCCTCGCCGCCAAGCCGGCCCGACCGGACCACCGCAGCGCGGCGGCCGTCCCGCCGGCGGCGCTCACGGTATGGCAGGCCCTGGTCGACCACGCCCACCCGGAGCCCAGCCGGCACGCCCTCGTCCACGGCGGCGCCGGAGGCGTCGGCTCGTTCGCCGTCCAGATCGCCACCGCACTGGGCACAAGGGCCACCGCCACCGCCTCGGCCCGCGACGCCCAATTCGTCGCCGGCCCTCGGCGCCCAGGACGTCATCGACTACGCAGGCGGCCGGTTCGAGGACCAGGTGGCCGCATGGACGTTGTCCTCGACACGGTGGGCGGCGACACCCAGACCCGGTCGTGGGCCGTGCTGCGCCCCGGCGGCGTCCTGGTCGGCATCGTCGCGCCGCCCGACCCCAGCACGGCCCGGGACCCCGCCGCACGTGGCGTGTTCTTCGTCGTCGAGCCGGACCGTGACGGACTCGACGCCGTCAGCGAGTTGATCGCGAGCGGACGGTTGCTCCCGCAGGTCGACCGGGTCGTTCCGCTCGCGCAGACGCGCGCCGCGTACGAGGCGCTGGAGAAGGAACACCGGCGCGGCAAGGTCGTCATCCAGGTCGCGGACGGATAGCCGACCGCAGCCCAGCCGATGACCTCCGGCTGGGCCGCGCTGTCAGGCCCACGCCGCCGGTAGCCGGGGCAACTGCCCGGTGGCGGAGCTGCGCACCGTCCAGACACGGTTCCCGGCGTTGCCGGGGCAGTATGCCGACGGCCCGCCGAGCATGGACCACCGGTTCATCCCGGACAGGACCACCCAGCGGGCGATCCGCCTGCTCACGGCCCTCCTGGCCGTGCGTCCCAGGGCCGTACGCCGCCAGGGGGCTGCTGCACTCTGGCTCGCCCCGCCGTCCGGGCTCGCTCCGGCTCGCCCCGGCCTGGTCGGCTGGTGGCCGTCAGGCCGCCCTGGAGAACGTCCAGGAGGCCGTCCTGGCGTCGTCCTGGTGTCTGTCCGGTGCTGTCGCGTTGTGCTGTCGTGGGGGCGTGTGACGTGGGCGGATACCCTCGATCCTGTGTGTGGTGGGGCGCGACAGCACCCGCAACAGCCGCAGCCTGGTGCCGGTCGTCCCGGGCTCGCGACTGTCCGATGACAACGAACCTTGAGCACGTGCCATCGAACCTTGACGGACACGGATCGATGTCACCGAACTTGGAACACGAGGCGCCGGCGGGTGCGAGACAGGGCAGAATGCTGGGCTGTGATGATCACCGCGCGTGAACTCAACCGGGCGACCCTCAGCCGTCAGCTGCTGCTGGAACGCGAGCCGCTGACCGTCCCCGACGGGATGCGGCGCGTGGTCGCGCTCCAGGCGCAGCACCCGGCCTCGCCGTACGTTGCCCTGTGGAACCGGCTCACCGGTTTCGCCCCGGCCGAGCTCGACGCAGCCTTCGCCGGGCGATCGGTGGTCAAGGCGACCCTGATGCGGATCACCCTGCACGCCGTGCATGCCGAGGACTATCCGGTCTTCCGCGCGGCAGTGCAGCCCTTGCTGTACGCCTCCCGACTCGGCTCCCGCTTCGCCGCCGCCGGGCTGACCCCCGCGGACGCCGACGAGTTGGTGCCGGAGTTGCTGGCCTTCGCCTGTCGACCGCGGACCTCGGCCGAGATGCAGGCGTGGGCCGAGAAGCGTCTCGGCGCCGAGAAGAAGGACGGGGCATGGTGGGGGCTGAAGGCTTATGCGCCGCTGCACCATGCCCCGACGGATGCGCCGTGGTCGTTCGGCCCCCGGCCGTCCTTCGTCGCGGCCGGAACCGGGCCCGTGCCAGAGGACGGGGAGCACCAGGCCCTGCGGGCCCTGATCCTGCGCTACCTGGCGGGGTTCGGACCTGCGTCGGTCGCGGACGTGGCGCAATTCGCCCTGGTGCAACGGACGCACGTCCGCACGGCGCTCCGTGCTCTGGACGGCGCCGTCGAACAGTTCCAGGGGCCGGACGGCGACACGCTGTTCGACCTCCCGGGCGCCTCCCGACCGTCCGCCGAAACCCCCGCTCCTCCCCGGCTCATGGCCATGTGGGACAGCATTCTGCTGGCCTACGCCGACCGCAGCCGGGTGATACCCCCGGCCTACCGCCCTCTGGTGATCCGACGCAACGGCGACGTCCTGCCCACCCTGCTGGTGGACGGCCATGTCGCCGGCGTGTGGCGCCCTGCGGGCGGCGGCATCGAGGCCACGGCCTTTCAGCCTCTGGCACCCGCCGTCTGGGACGGACTCGCCGAGGAGGCCCGGTCCCTGACTGCCCTCCTCAGCGACCGCGAGGCAGCCGTCTACAGCCGTTACCACCACTGGTGGGCAAAACTCCCCGAGGCCGAGGTACGGATGCTGTGACCAGCGATCTGCTCGCTCGGACTTCGATGACACACGCTCAAGGTGCGCCGTCACAGGACAGCATCCGTCGGGGCCGGCCTTCGGCTGGCGACGGTGGGGCTCGGCGGCAGGTGGGGAAGTGGCGGGGTGCAATGCGGGGCTGTGTTGCGGGTCTGAGTAGGTGTTATGTGGCCGGGAGGGGCCGGTTGGGTGTGTTGTGAGCTTGCTCCGCTTTGACGGACACCGTTGGTGTGGTGGTCAGGCCGCCAGGACGGTCTCGTATTCGGCGGGACTGCGGTAGCCAAGGCTGCTGTGCAGCCTGCGTATGTTGTACCAGGCTTCGATCCACTCGAAGATCGCGGTCCGTGCCGCGGCCCGGCTGGGCCAGGGGCGGTCGCCCGGCAGCTCCCGTTTGAGGGTGGCGAAGAAGGACTCGGCGAGTGCGTTGTCCCAGCACTGGCCGGTCCGGCCGACCGACATCCGAACTCGCCTGCCAGATCGGCGAATTCACGGCTGGTGCTGCCCGGGTTCAACCGGTCGTTGCAACACCGCCTTGTTGGATCAAGAGTAGTTGTTCGTTGAGTACTTCGGAGGGCGTCTTCCATTGCAGGGTCTTGCGGGGACGGCCGTTGAGTGCGGTGGCGACGGCGTCGAGGTCGCTCTTGCTATGCCTGCTCAGGCCGGTTCCCCTCGGGAAGTACTGCCGCAGCAGGCCATTCGTGTTCTCGTTGGTGCCGCGCTGCCAGGGTGAGTGTGGGTCGGCGAAGTAGATCTGCAGGCCGGTGTCGATGCGCAGTTGGACGTGCTGGGCCGTCTCCGAGCCCTGGTCCCAGGTCAGTGACCTGCGTAGTTGCTCGGGGAGGTCCGTGATTGTGGCGGCGATGGCATCGCGGACGGCCTCGGCGCCGTGGCCGGCCAGGGCTGGGCCGTTCTTGGAGCGTGGACCGCCGTGGCCTTCCATCGGTGGAAGGTGCAGGAGCATCGTGAAGCGGGTGGTGCGCTCGACCAGCGTGCCGATCGCGGACCTGTTCAGGCCGATGATGAGGTCACCCTCCCAGTGCCCGGGCACAGCCCGGTCCTGGGCCTCGGCGGGCCGCTGGCTGATCAGCACGTCCTCGGTGACGAACTGCTTGCCGCGGCCCTGAGTCCGGGCTCGGGGGACCCGCAGCGCCCGGCCGGTGCGCAGGCAGGCCGTGAGCTCCCGCTTGAGCCCGCCACGGCCCTGGACATACAGGGCCTGGTAGATCGCTTCGGGGGAGATACGCATGGTCTCGTCCTCGGGGAAGTCGAGCGGGAGGCGTCGGGCGATCTGCTCCGGGCTCCACGCCGTCGCCCAGCGTCGGTCCTGG
>NZ_JBHVFE010000338.1:0-10135 GCF_042801945.1 Kitasatospora sp. NPDC057542 | reverse complement strand
TTCTATGACCGACCGGCGAATTCCCCCGGAGGAAATCCACGGACTTTCCGCAACTTCTCTGTCCACAGCCGCGGCGGACGACGATCCCTCGACGGGCCCGGGAACGGCGGGCCCCCGCGACCACCACCTCGAAGGGGGCGTACCACCAGGCCGAAGGTCCAGGAGGAGAGCGGCAGCCGGCTGCCGCACCGCCGTCGCCCGGATCAGCCCTCCTCGCCGTCGCCTTCGTCATCGCCTGAACCGGCAGGCCCGCGATCACGCGGCCCCTCCCGCACGGGCGTCGGAACCCGGTCGAGGGCAGGTCAGGCCGCCAGGTCCTGCACGGGCGGGGCGACGAGACGATCGCGGTGATGCGGGTCCTGGCGGACTGCCTGGGCGGAGCGGAGGACTGGGTCGTCGACACGCTGTGCGCTCTGTATGCCGAGCACGGCCGTGACCAGGAGGGCCTGGCCTACCTCGACACCCTCAAGGCACGCCTTGACGGTGAGGAGGAGCGGGACTTCTTCAGAATGCGGCCTCCGTTGCCGGCTGACTGCGGCCTGCCCGACGAGGCGATCGAGCAGGCCCGGGCCCGCCCCGAAGGCGGCACCTGGTACGCGGCCTGGTCTCTCTCGGACCTGCTTGCCGAGGCGGGCCGCACCGAGGTAGCCGTCGCCGTCCTCGAACAGCACCCGACGTCCAACAGTTCCATCCCGGCCCAGCGCCTCATCGACCTCGGCCGCATCGAAGTCGCCGTACAAGTCCTCCAGAACCGGCCGAGTGCCGAACCGGCCACCGACTCCTGGGTCGGCACCTGCTCCAACGAACCACCGACGGATCATCCGACCAGTGCTCTCCGACAGGCGATCGTGACCGATTGCCAAGTGATCTCGACTGCTCGGCCCAGGGTGCCGCAGGCGCACCGTGGCAGGGTGCCCTGCGGCTGGTGGGATGATCGCCGGGCAAGACGTCGGGCAGTGCGGAGGGCATGATGAAGGGCCGTTTCACCGACCCCGGGTTCACGGTGTACGAGTTCGCCGACGAGGTACTCGTCCGTTGCCCGCAGTGCGCGGGCTGCGCCCTCGTTCTCGCAAGGCTGGGCGAGTGCGAGCACCGCTGGATCGGCGTCCGGGAGTACACCCGCCGACGGCTGCGGTGCGGCTGTGGTCACGCCAAGGACGAGTTCCAGGGCTCCAGAGCCTTCGGCGGGCCTGTCGACCCGTACTTCGGGCTGCCGCTCTGGCTGGTCACGGACTGCTGCGGCGGACGGCAGCTCTGGGCGTACCACCTCGCCCATCTCGACCTGCTGCAGGGCTACATCAGCGCCGGACTTCGCGAGCGTGCCGCGGCCCCCGGCTCGATGAGCCTGGTGGAACGGCTGCCGGCCTGGGTGAAGTCGGCCAAGCACCGGGAGGAGAACCTCCGAGCGATCCGGCGGCTGCGCACCTCGGTTCCGCATGGGCGACAGGCCGGTATCGACGGGGCCTTTGCAGATATCGAGGCGGCCCCGGCGTCCTGAACCAGGTGGTCACACTCACCTGGCGAACGGCCAAGATCACCTGTCACAGGACAACCAGCAGAGCCACCAGGTCGTCGACGCCGTGACGGCGCTGCTGGCGGTCCGCGAGCGGCTTGGCGACGGGGCGCCGGCCTCGCTGGCCGCCGAGAAGGCGACCACGGCCGACACCCGGCTCGGTGCCATCCGCCGCATGCGCACCGGCCTGCACGACGCCGCCCGCCTGCTGACGGAGACCGTCCGACTGCTGACCACCGCCCACGGGAACGCCACCCTCGGCGTCGATGGCGCGATCAGCCGCAGCACCGACGGCACGCCTGGTTCTGTTCACGGGTTCTGACGGCAGATGTACACCACTTCGGGAGGCGCCCCGCCCGGGCCGGGGTCGATGTTCACGAGAGCGGGAGGCACCTCGTGGATCCGTCCGCCGGACGGCCGAGGCCAGGCGTCGAATTGGCCGTGCGTCGACGTCAGCGGGCCCCATAGGGTGTTCTGATGTTCGATCATTTGGAGATCGGGGTGTTGCCGCCGGGACCCCGGTTCGCTGCCCAGGTGCGGTTCCGGGTCAACGGCGAGGACGTGGTCGGAGAGGCGGTTCGCGAAGGCGGCCGCGAACCTTACGCGGCTGATGTGCTGCCAGCGGGCCGCCCCAGCCCTCTTCGGGCGACGGACGAGGCGCGCCGCCTGGAACTGGGGGAATCGGAGTGCACCGGTGGCTGCTGTGGCTTCCTGACCGTGGTCGTGCAGCGGTTCGGGGGGATCGTGCAGTGGTCGGACTGGGAGATGCCGCGGCAGTCTCCGCTCGACCCCGATCCCTACCCTCTGCCGGAGTTCCACTTTGACGCGGGTCAGTACGACGCCGAATTGGCTCGCGCTGAGGCGGACCGTTCGTGGCAGGTGCGACCGTAGCCCAGCACTGCGTGACCCCGCCCGGCCGCAGGCTCTTGCCGGCCCCGCGTCCGGGTCGACGGGCCCCTCCAGCAAGCCCAGGTGCCAAGGAACGACTGGAACGGGAGGCCGAGGAGCAGCTGGAGTGCGACCTGTTGGCTTGTGGGGCGGGAATGGTCTCTCGTCCTGGCGGCCGGCCGCGACGGGGTGCGGCCGGCCTGGCGGGACCTGTCACGTGTCTACGGCCGGTACCGGTCGGCGAGGTCGCCGTAGCCGCCTTCTGTCCAGACCGCCTTGCGGAACTCCGTGAGGCCGAGCGCCCCGGTGCTCTGCCCGGCGGTGGGTGGGAAGTGCGCGGTGCCGCAACGGGCGCAGTACCAGGCCTGGTTCCAGAGCCGTTCGGCCTGGGGGCGGCCCGCCAGACGCCGCCGTCTGGCGAGGAACAGCGCGGTCGCGCCCGCCAGGAGGGCGATCGAGAGGGCCAGGATCAGGTATGACCCCCAGAGCGGGACCAGCGCGTCGTTCGCGTCGGCGAGCGGGGCCGCCGGTGCAGGGGAAGCCGGAGCGGCCTCGGCAAGGCCGCCCGGGAGGAGGTCGGTGGGGAAGTCGTTCGGGAACCCCGGGTGCTTCGTCACCCAGTCCGGCGGCGAGAGGTCGGGCTTCTGGTGGACGGGCGCGTCGCGCGCCATGGTGCCCTGGATGAAGGTGAAGACTGCCCCGATCAGCGTCACGAAGCCCAGGACCGTCAGTGTCTGGATCGCCGTGCTGGTGGCGGGCGGCGCGGGTGCCAGGGCCCGGCCGAGGGCGGAGACCTCTTCGCGGGTCTCGGTGCGGCCGTCGCGGCCCAAGGTGCGCACGGTGACGTTCCGCCGCTCGCCCAGGTGGACCGCCGGCACGCTGCGGACCTGGTCGGTCAGCGCGCAGCTCGGGCAGGGCGTCAGGGTGCCGGGCGGCGGTGGCGCGGGTACGGCGTCGTTGATCGGCATGTGCGGAAATCCCCCCAGGAGTACGGCGATCGGGTGACCGTTCGTATCCGGGTGGACGCCGCCGCGCGGCCTCCGGTTGCGGCCCGCCGCGAGGACCGGAAACGCCTCCAGGCCACCCGAACCGCCCACGCGAAGCGGCCGGCGGGGCATCCCCGGACCCCCTCACCTGCACTGCGGCCCGCGGAATCGTGTGACCCGCTCTGCCGGTCCTCGGCCAGACCATGCCCGGCCTGCTGCTCTCCCGGTCCGGCCCGTCGGCCGCCGTCGCCGTCAGCTCCTGGGCGGCAGTGCCCGCGTACCCGCGGCCCGCAGGTGACGAGGCGGAAGCCCGCTGCGCGACTGACATCACCCTTCGCCACCACGGAATGTGCGACAGAGTCAACTTCTTCCTGACACGCTCCGATCGGGAACGGTCAGTCGTCCTGGTACTGCGCGCGGGCCTCGTCGAGTGCCTGGTCGAGGGTGGTGGCCGCCATGATCAGCGACAGGTGGGTGAACGCCTGTGGGAAGTTGCCCAGTTGCTCGCCGCTGGGGCCGATCTCCTCGGCGAAGAGGCCGACGTGGTTGGCGTAGGTCTGCATCTTCTCGAAGGCGTAGCGCGCCGGGCGCAGCCGGCCGGCGCGGGCGAGGGCATCGACGTAGAGGAAGGTGCAGAGGCTGAAGGTGCCCTCCGAGCCGCGCAGGCCGTCCGGTGAGGCCGCTGGGTCGTAGCGGTAGACGAGGCTGTCGGATACCAGGGTGCGGTCCATCGCGTCGAGCGTCGACAGCCAGCTCTCGGTCTGGGGGGCGAGGAAGCCGAGTCTGGGGATCAGCAGCAGCGAGGCGTCGAGCACGTCGCTCCCGTAGGTCTGGGTCAGGGCCTGTTCCTTCGCGTTCCAGGCGCGTTCCATCACTTGTTCCAGGATGGTGTCGCGGGCCGCCGTCCAGCGGGCGGTGTCGGCGGGGCGGCTGTAGTCGGACGCGAGCCGAAGGCCGCGGTCGAAGGCCGTCCAGCACATCACCCGGCTGAAGGTGAAGTCGTTGCGCCCGCCGCGGGTCTCCCAGACGCCCTCGTCCGGGCGGTCCCAGGAGTCGGCGAGCCAGTCCAGTGTCCGGGCCAGGTTCTTCCAGCCGTGGTAGCTGGCCCGCATACTGACCTCGCGACCCTCGGCCAGGGCGTAGAGCGCCTCGCCGTAGATGTCCAGTTGCAGCTGTTCGGCGGCGGCGTTCCCGGCCCGCACGGGGCGCGAGCCGCGGTATCCCTCCAGGTGCGGGAGGATCTCTTCGGTCAGCTCGGGGTCGCCGTCGACCCGGTACATGATCTGCAGCGGTTCGCCGACGATCTCCTTTCGGCCCCGCAGCCGGTCGCCCAGCCGCTCTCCCAGCCAGTGGGTGAACTGCGCGGCCTCCTCGGCGAACCCGAGGTCGAGCAGCGCCCGTACTGAGAGTGAGCCGTCCCGCACCCAGGTGTAGCGGTAGTCCCAGTTCCGTTCGCCACCGACCTGTTCGGGCAGCCCCATGGTGGCCGCGGCCACCGGGGCGCCGGTGGGGGCGTAGGTGAGCAGTTTGAGCGTGATGGCGGAACGGTTCACCATGCCGGGCCACCGGCCCCGGTACCGGGAGCGGCGCACCCAGCGTTGCCAGAACTCCACGGTCTGCCACAGCATTCCGACGACACCGTCCGGGGTCGGGGGCTCCGGCGGTTCCCCGTCCGGCCCGCAGACGGTGAACACGGCGGCCGCCACCTCGCCCGTGTTCAGGACGAGCTCACTGTGGACGTCCCGCAGGCCGGCGGCGCCACTGCCCGTGGCCTTTGCCCGCAGTGGAAAGGTGCTCTGCAGGTACGCGGTGACACCGGGAGCGCGGAACACGGCCGCGCCGTCGTCCCGAAGCTCCAGCTCGTGGGAGGCCCGGCCGTAGTCGAACCGCGGTCGGCACTCCAGTACGAAGCGCACCGTCCCGCGCACGGCCCGTACCCCGCGCACCAGCACATGCCGGTCGGTGGGCGTCCCCGTCCGGTCCGGCGGCATGAAGTCGAAGATCTCGCCGACCCCGTCAGGGGACATGAACCGGGTCACCAGGACCGCGGTGTCCGGGTAGTACAGCTGCCTGCAGGTGACACCGCGCTCCTCGGGCGCGAACAGGAAGTAGCCTCCGCGGTCGTGGTCCAGCAGCGCGGCGAACACGCTGGGCGAGTCGAACCTGGGCGCCGCGAACCAGTCGACCACCCCCTGTGCCGAGACCATCGCAGCGGTCTGCAGGTCGCCCACCAGGCCATGGTCGGCGATGGGCGGGTACCGATCCATGATCATCACGCCTTTCCGACAGCCACCCGCCCCTCCGTACCACTCTCCGCCCCCCCCGACCCCCTACGCGAGACGGAACCGCACTCTCACCGCTTCACCGCGATCCAGCCAGGAATCCCGCGGCTTTACCGTAGCCACCGGGAGGAATGGCTTCCCTGTGCGGGGGTGTCCCCGGTGTTCGACGGCTCCACGGGTGAACAACCCCGCCGAGGCGGTCGTTCACGCCGCTTCGGTCAGCGGCCGGCCTCCCCAGCGGCCTCGACGGGGACGTCGATGTGCTGAAGCAGTGCCTCAGCCGCCGGTGGTCACACCCCCCACAGTGCATCCCGGTCGGATCGACATCGACGCCCCGGTTCGGCGGCTGCCGGACGAACAATCGGCTTGCGGCGGGCAGTGGCATTCGGACATGATCCTCCCCATGCGCGACCTCAACAGGAAGGGCGGCCACCGCCCGAGCAGGTGAGCCCCACCCGCCGCCGACGACCGGCGGCCGGCCCCGTGCCACCACTCGCCGGGCGCCCGTACCCGGCTCAGCCGCTGCGGCCAGGCCGCCACCCCGGCCTCCGCCACCCCGGTTCCGCGCCCTGCCACGTTCACCACCACAGCCACGGCCGCGTCCACCACCGCGACCACGTGCGCGACCGCGCACCCGCCGTCGGCGCACCGGCGCCACGCGCCCCTCCACCTGTGGCCCACGCCGCCCCCGCCTTCGTTCCCCGTCGACAACAACCCGCCCTGGAGGAAACCCCTGTGACGACGACCCCGCTGGACACTGCCTGGAGCCTCGTGGAGTCCGGTGACCCGGGCGCCGCGATGCGCGAACTGCGCTCGGTCGCACGTGACCTGCCGGCCGCCCGGGTGGCCCCGCTGGTCGAGCGGCTGGCCGCCGACGGCGGCTTCGACGACCTCGTCGAGGCCGCCCGCACCCTGGTCGCCAAGCCCGCCCACCCCGGCGCGCTCTACCAGTACGGCTACGCCTGCGTCGGACGCGGCGCCTCCTTCCTCGCCGTCCCCGCCCTCACCGAGGCTCTGCGCGCGGCCGAAGCACCGCCGCGCGGCCTGCTCGCCAAGGTCCGCGGCCGGGCCGACCAGCGGCTTCCGATCATCGCCGAACTCGCCACCGCCCTTGAGGACGAGGAACGCCACGCCGAGGCCGTCACCCTGCTGCGCGACCACGACACGCTGCTCCGCGACTGGCCCGAGCGCTACCTGCTCGCGTACAACACCCTGATGGCCGGCGACGCCACCGTGGCCCGCACCGTCTTCGACCGCCTGCCGGCCGAGGCCGGCCAGTGGCAGCCCGCCGCCGACCGGCTGCGCCGCTCCCTCGACCGCGCCACGGCCGTCGCCGCCACCGCGCAGCCCGGCGACCCCGACCCGCTCCACCACCAGGCCCTGCGCGCCTGGCACTTCACCCTCACCGGCAGCCTGCTCACCACCCTGTCCCCGTACGGCTGGGACGCGGGGATGACCGGCCGCTACGCCTTCCTCCAGGACAGCTACGCGCTCTGCCGCGAAGGCCTGGAGCGGCTGCGGGTAATCCTGGAGGCGACCGGGACGCGCCCGCACTCGGTCTCCCTGCTGCCCGGCCGCGCAGACCGCGCGCTCGGCCTGGCCGCCGCCGACCTGCTCGGTCTGCCCGTCCAGCCCTACCGGCCGGGCACGGCGAACACCGTGGTGGTGGCCTACGACCTGAGCGAGGTGGACGACGAACTGCTCTCCCGCCTGAACGGGCGCGCACCGGGCGAGGTGCTGTACGAGCACGCGACCTGCTGGACCGAGGCGCCCGGCGTCGCAGCCGACGTCTGCGGCCTGCTCGGCCAGACGATCCTCGCACCCTGGGAGCCGCTCGGCGGCGAGCCGGACGAGCGGACCGCCGAAGAACTGGCGGCCGACATCCGCTCTGCCGACCCGACCCCGGACCCCGGCGACGGCGAGACCCCGGCCGACCCGGACGAGGCACTGGCCGCCTTCGCCCGCGCGGTCGCCCCTCGCTGGCTGACCAGTCCGCGCGACCGCTGCCGCTCCGCCGGCCCAGTGCGCAGCTCCCGCTTCGCCTGAGCGACGTGACGGTACATCACGCCGTTCGGCTGGCGAGCTCCTTCACGACGTCAGCTTCGCCCGACGGGCCTTGTGGTTGTTGAGCCGGGTCCCCACGCGAAGTACGACACCACCACCTGCTCCTCACCCCCGGGCCCCGCCTCCACGGCCTCCACCGGCTCCTTGTGTGGACGGGGCACCAGGGGATGCCGCTCCCGCTCCACGAACTGAGCGAGCGCGGCCAGGCCCTGGGCGAACCGGTCCGCCCGCGACACCTTCGGCTTGGCCTCGGCCGCCGACGAGGTTGCCCTGTCCTGACCAGTGCAGTCTCGGCTCTGATGGGGCCGGTTCGCAGGACGGCTCCACCAGACTTCGTCGTGGTGTCAGCTTCCAAGGCTCTCTGCGACGTGGATGAGTTCCTCGTCCGCGAGCCGTGGGGGACCGCCGGTGGTGACGACGAAGGTGTAGGTCCCGTCGGACCACGTCAGCGAGCGGGGTCCGTCATGAGGATCCGGTTGTGTGATGGTCGCAGGATGGCCCTTGATGTGGGCGGCCCGGCCGGCTGGCGGTGTGCTGGCTCCGGAGAGTCTGACTGATAATCAGGGACGACATCTCGGGCCCCGTTCCCAGTCGGTACCCGCTGGCCCAGGCCGGGGTGTCGGCCGGGAGCGGGGCCAGGCCGGGCAATTGGACCATCCTGTCTGCGGGGTAGCGGTAGTAGTTCTCCGGTAGGAACGCGGGCCGGAGAAGGTTGCGCTCATCGAAGTGGATGATGGGCTTGCCTGCGGCGGCGTCGTTCAGCGCCCTGGTTCCGAGCGGTTTGTCCAGGTGGGTTGTGATCCGCCCGATCCCCCGGGATCGCAGAACCCTGGGGGACTGTGTGTCGCAGGGAGACCTTGACTGCGCCGGCGGTCTCGTGGGCCACGAGCTCAGGTCTTTTCTCGCAACTCCAGCCGATGCTGAGCGTCGGGGTCTGTTTCGGCATAGGGCTCACCGGCGATGAAATAGATTCTGAACTCCAAGCCGTACAGCCGCCCGCGGACCTTATTTTTGATGCAAAGTGAGAACGTGTCAGCGTCGTCATAGCTGGAGCGGTTCACAGTCCGGACATGCTGACTTAGATGCTTGAACGACAGCGTCTCCCGATCAACCAACAGGCCAGGGATCCGTTCGACCGAGCCATGTAGCAGATAGAGGCACATCAGGTCCACCGGATGTGTGTCGTGTGCCAGTCGCGTAAAGAATCCATCGGAAAACTGTCCCGCAAAGGTGCCTCCAGCTGTCCCTGCCGTGGGCATGGGGGTAAATCTACGGCCTCCGGGACCAATGGAACAGTCAGTATCGGCGAGATTGATCTTGATGCCTTGAGTGGCTCTCTCGGCACCGGTCATCGGGCAGTCACGTCGGTCTGTGCCGTGCGCGGGCTGGGGAGTTCACCGGTCGGAAGGGTTCAGTCTCCACCGCCCCGCCGTGAAACGGCCGCCCCACGCGATGCCCCAGCAGCAGTACCCGCCGCAGCACCGCGGACAAGTCCCCAGCACACGGCACCACCCGCGCCCGCTGCGCCCACTCGGCCGCCGCCTCCCGCCCGTCAACGGCGGGCCGTAGCGGCGTCGGTCGGCAGCAGGTCACCCGTCCGGACCGCGCCGGCCACGACCCGGTGGCAGTCCCGGGCGAACGTCGTGGCCAAGCGGATCCGCCGCTGCGGCGCACCCGCCGGGTGAAGGGCGACATCCTTCACACCAGCGCTCCACCGCAGCCCACCCACCCCGGTCAACCCGCCACCGCTCCGCTGGACGGGCAGCAACGCCCGCGCCCACCGCGCCGGCTGCGCCCGGGCGACGTGGACGACGACCTCGTCGGGACGCAGCGTCACCCGGCCGATGCCGTAGGGGCCGCCGGTGTCGGCCGGCCGGTGCGATCCGTACTCGGTGAGCAGGGCCGCCAGGACGCGCGCCTCCCAGAGCTCCTGCTCGGGGTGGGCGGGAGCGGGAACGGGGCTGCGGTGTGCGGCGATCTCGGCCCGGTGCCGCCGCGAGGCCGGGAGCGGCACCCCGGCATGGCCGCCCCACGGGGCTGCCACCCCCACAGTTCGGGCCCCGCCCGGCCGTGCGACCTGTCACCCGATCAGGTGAACCCGGCCGCCGGAGAACCATGCCGTCCGCTCGCCCCCGCCCTGCCCGCAAAACTCCCCGCCCCGCGAGATCGGCAGAAATTTTTCGCCACCGGTGACATCCCGGCACCGGGTGCGCTCCGTCGAGTGGGCAGAGACGAACGGAGGCACGCCCTGTGCGTAGCGCAGACCTGGAGGAGTTCCGCGGTTTTGCCGAGGAGCGGTTGCCGCATCTGCGGCGGACGGCGTATCTGATGTGCGGTGACTGGCATCACGCGGAGGACATCACGCAGACCGCACTGACCAAGCTGTACTCCGTGTGGGGGAG
>NZ_JBHVFE010000337.1:0-10154 GCF_042801945.1 Kitasatospora sp. NPDC057542 | reverse complement strand
CCGTTCGGCGTTAGATTGTGTCGTACTGACGAAAAGGGGAGAGCGATGGACGAGCAGAGCCGCCAGGGGATCGCCGACGTGGCCGAGGAGTGGGAGGTCCGGGCGAGCGGGACGCCGTTCCAGGGCAAGGTCACCGGGGTGCGCAGCGAGGAGGTGCGGATGCCCGACGGCAGCTGGGCCCGCCGCGACTACCAGACCCACCCCGGCTCGGTCTCGGTGCTCGCCCTGGACGACGAGCAGCGGGTGCTGGTGCTGCGCCAGTACCGCCACCCGGTGCGCCAGCGGCTGTGGGAGCTGCCGGCCGGCCTGCTCGACGTGCCCGGCGAGAACCCGTGGCACGCCGCGCAGCGCGAACTGTACGAGGAGGCGTACTGCAAGGCCGGCACCTGGCGGATCCTTGCCGACTACTACACCTCCCCGGGCGGCACCGACGAGGCGCTGCGGATGTTCCTCGCCACCGACCTGGCACCGGCCGACGGCGAGCGCTACGCGGCCGAGGGCGAGGAGCAGGAGATCGAGGTCGCCTGGGTACCGGTGCCGGAGCTGATCCGGCTGATCCAGGCCGGGAAGCTGCACAACCCGACCCTGGTCACCGGCACCCTCGCCGTGCACGCCGCACTCACCGGCCCGGACGGGCTGGACGCGCTGCGCCCGGCGGACTCGCCCTGGCCGGCCCGTCCCTTCAAGGCGTGAGGCGGCCTGCCGAGGGGTGAGGCGGCCTGCCTCCTCCGAGACCCGGGAGGGCCCCCGCGGAGCATGCGTGACCGCCGCGCGTTGAGTCGTTGGGGTGATTTGCCGATTCGTACGACCGGATGTCACCTCGGCTGAGCCGGACGGTCGAACTACGCTTCGCAGACAGGGCGCCCGTCCCGGGCCGCCTCCGCTGAGCTCCGGAGGCTGGGTACCGGAAGCCGAGCGTCGGATGCCGAGCGCGGGATGACGTCGGGAGTGGCACGGGTGGCGAGGAAGACGGCGACGATGGACCTCGGCCCCGGCGCGCCCGCCGGGGCCGTTCCGGGCCTGGAGCGGCTGCCGGCCGGTCCCGCGCTGTTCGTCGGGCGGCGCGCCGAACTGGCCGCGCTGCGGGCGGCCGCCGCCCGCCCGGCGAGCGGGCGCTGCCCGGTGCTGGTGCTGGCCGGGCGTCCGGGCTCCGGACGGACCACGCTGGCCGCCCGCTTCGCCCGTACCGTTGCCGCCGACTACCCGGACGGCGTGCTGTTCGTACGGTTGTCCGCCCCGGACGGCGGCCGGGTGCCGCCCGCCCGGGCCGCCCGGCTGCTGCTGGAACAGCTCGACCCGCAGAGTGCGGTGCCGCTGCCCGGGGCGGGCGAGGACGGGCGGGACGAGCCGGGCTGCGTGGCGCTGCGCGAGGCGCTCGCGGGGCTGCGGGTGCTGCTCGTGCTGGACGACGTCCGGGATGCCGGGCAGGTGTGGCCGCTGCTGGCCGACGAGCCCGGCTGCCTGGTGCTCGCCACCACGGCCGGGCCGCTCACCGGGATCGAGGACATCGACCCGGTGATCCTCGGCGGGCTGGACCGGCAGGGCTCCGGCGAACTGCTGGCCGACCTGGTCGGCGGCACCCGGATCTCCTGCGACCCGGTCGGCGGGGCCGACCTGGCCGAGGCCTGCGCCGCCCGGCCGGCCGCGCTGCGGCTGATGGCGGGGTGGCTGCGCGGCAGTCCGAAGACCGCGGTCACGGACGCGGCGCGAGAGCTCAACCGGGTGGTGGGGGAGGAGACGGCGGTCACGGGGGCTTCCGCGGAGCCTGTTGCGGCCGCTGTGGAGAAGGAGAAGGAGAAGGAGAAGGAGCAAGGCGGGGCGCCGAGGAAGAAGAAGGAGGGGGAGCGGGCGGCGAAGTTTCCCGGCACTCCTCCGGCCGGCCCTTCCGGGTCCGTCGGGTCCGTCGGGGCCGTTGGGTCCGCGCGGGGCCCGTTGGGGAAACCGGTACCGGGGAAGGCGTCGGAGGGCCGGGCCGGTGAGCCCGCTCCCGGTGCTGCTGCCCCGGTGACCGAGTCGGCCGGTGATCCGGCGGCCTGGGTGAAGCCAGGCCCGGAGCCGGCCGAGCCGGTGCCCGTCCCCGACAACGACCCGCTGCTCGGCGCGTTCACCCTGGTGTACCGCGGGCTGCCGACGGCCCAGGCGCGGATGCTGCGCACTCTCACCCTGGCCCCGGCGCAGACCGCCGACCCGCGCACCGCCTCCGCCCTGGTCGGCTGCCCGGTGCCGGACGCGGCCGCGACACTGGCCGCGCTGGCCGAGTGGGAGCTGGTCGGCGAGGAGGCGCCGGCCGCCGACGGCACCCCGCGCTACCGGGTGCCCGGGCGGCTCTACCCCCGGCTGGTCCGGCTGCGCGAGCAGGAGGACCGGCCCGCCGAGACCGAGCTGGCCCGGGCCCGGCTGCTGGAGCGGCTGGTCCGGCTCACCGAGTCGGCCCGGGCGCTGCTCGACCCGGCGGCCGGCCCCGGCCCGGACCCGCTGCCCGCCCCGCTGCGGCTGCGCTCGGCCGCGCACGCCCGAGAGTGGCTGCTCGGCGAGCGGGAGCTGCTGCTCGGTGCGGTGGCCGACGCGATCGGCCAGGGCGACCTGGACGGCTCGGCCGGGCGGCTGGTCAC
This sequence comes from Kitasatospora sp. NPDC057542, assembly GCF_042801945.1. NCBI lineage: Bacteria > Bacillati > Actinomycetota > Actinomycetes > Kitasatosporales > Streptomycetaceae > Kitasatospora > Kitasatospora sp. NPDC057542. Next base: position 7,542 of record NZ_JBHVFE010000337.1, on the reverse strand, counting down.
CGCGCTGCTGCGGGCGCTGCCGCTGACCGGAGCCGCCGCCCCCACCGACCTCTACCGGCTGCACGAGCTGGTGCTGACCGTCGCCGAGCGCAACGGCCGGCCCCGCCGGGCCTCGGCCGCACTGCTCAACCTGGGCGACCTCCAGGCCTCGGCGGGTCGCTGGGAGCCGGCTGCCGCCCACTACCGGGCCGCCCTGGAGCACGCCCGGACGGCCGACGACGAACCGCTCTGCGCCCGGGCCCTGGAGAGCGCCGCCAACTGTCACCGTGCGCTCGGCGACGCGGTGCGGGCCGCCGACTGGTACGGGCGTGCGCTCGGCCTGCGGCAGGCGCTCGGGGACCACGCGGCCGAGGCTCGGCTGCTCGCCCGGGTGGCCGAGGCGCACACCGCGCAGCGCCGCTTCGACGAGGCGGACCGGGAGTACCGGGCCGCACTCGCGGTGCTGCGCCGACTGGGCGACGAACGGGGCCGGGAGGCCGTCGGGGCCGCACTCGCGGACCTGCGGGAACGCGTCGACGCCGGGTGGTGACGGGCGTTTCGGAGGTATTGTCGAAGATGCCCGGTTGCGAGGTCTTTGGTAGGTAAGTCGCAGGGGAAGCCTACGAACCTGCCAATGCGTGCGGGAAAATTATTCACTTTGGAAGGCTGACACGCCGACTGGGCTTCATTACACTCGGACTCAGTCGCGCAGCGATCCCCGCCCCGGGCTGTCCCGGAGGCTTCCCCACGTGCGCGTCGCCCACCGGTCTTCTCCGGTCGGGACCCCCATGGCAAGAGGACGTGTTTAGCCGTGAAGGTCGGCATCCCCCGCGAGGTCAAGAACCACGAGTACCGCGTGGCCATCACGCCCGCCGGCGTGCATGAGCTGGTCCGCAACGGACACGAGGTCTACATCGAGGACAACGCCGGTGTCGGCTCCTCGATCCCGAACGAGGAGTACGTGGCCGCCGGCGCCACCATCCTCGACACCGCCGACGAGGTGTGGGCCACCGCCGACCTGCTGCTGAAGGTCAAGGAGCCCATCGCCTCGGAGTACCACCGGCTGCGCAAGGGCCAGACCCTTTTCACGTACCTGCACCTGGCGGCCGACCGGGCCGGTACCGACGCGCTGATCGCCTCGGGCACCACCGCCATCGCGTACGAGACCGTGCAGCTGTCGAACGGCGCGCTGCCGCTGCTCGCCCCGATGTCCGAGGTCGCGGGCCGTCTGGCCCCGCAGGTCGGCTCGTACCACCTGATGCGCCCGGCCGGCGGCCGCGGCACCCTGCCGGGCGGCGTGCCCGGCACCCACCCGGCCAAGGCCGTCGTCATCGGCGGTGGCGTCTCCGGCTGGCACGCGGCCACCATCGCCGTCGGCATGGGTTACGAGGTGACCCTGCTGGACCGCGACATCAACAAGCTGCGCGAGGCCGACCGCATCTTCGGCACCAAGGTCAAGACCATCGTGTCGAACGCCTTCGAGCTGGAGAAGGCCGTCGTGGAGGCCGACCTGGTCGTCGGTGCCGTGCTGATCCCGGGCGCCAAGGCCCCGAAGCTGGTCACCAACGAGCTGGTCTCCCGCATGAAGCCGGGCTCCGTGCTGGTCGACATCGCCATCGACCAGGGCGGCTGCTTCGAGGACTCGCACGCCACCACGCACGACGACCCGACCTTCAAGGTCCACAACTCGGTCTTCTACTGCGTGGCCAACATGCCGGGCGCCGTCCCGAACACCTCCACCTACGCGCTGACCAACGCCACCCTGCCGTACGTGCTGGAGCTGGCGAACCGCGGGTGGAAGGAGGCGCTGCGCCGCGACGCCGCGCTCGCCAAGGGCCTGAACGTGCACGAGGGCCAGATCACCTTCCCGGCCGTGGCCGAGGCCTTCGGCCTGGAGTCGGTCTCCCTGGAGAACGTGCTCGCCTGAACCCCCTGACCGCCCGGCGGTCGTTCGCCCCCGACCCGATCCCTTCGGGTCGGGGGCTTCGCCGTGCCCGTGAACAGCGGGTTGACCGGGTAGGTCGCTCTGTCGTCAATATTTGTCGGTCATGTCACCCGCCCGCAGAAACGTTGGGGCCGGTGACCCTCCCATCCCTTGACAGCAGCCCGCTCGATAGTCGACACATCCTGCCCACTACCGTGGATTGTGTTGCTGCGAACGCCTTGAACGGCCTAGAGTCGCAAACCGTCGGCATGCTGCCACGCTGACGAATCGACATAGAGTCCTGGATGCCCAAGGAGGTAAGACGACTTGTGAATGAGTCGACAATTGCTCCCGGGGGTGGTCAGCCAGGACTGGCGGAGCTCACCGCCGGCCAGCCGAGTGAGGAGCCCGGGGCCCGGCAGCCCTCCGTGGGCTCGGCCGAGGTCGGCTCGGTCGCACTCCGTACTTTCGAAGCACGCCAGAACACAGCACAGGTGACCACGGTGACCGATCACGACGCCGACTTGGCGGCCTACGGCCTGGCCTACGGCGAGTTCGCCTACGGCGCCTACGACGACCCGGACGCCGAGTACGAGCCGGACCCGGAGTACGCCGCCACGCTGGCCCCCGACGCCGCGCGCCAGCGCCGCGAGCGGGTCGGCCCGACCGGCCGTCCGCTGCCGTACTTCCCGATCCCCGCGCCGGTCGCCGAGCACGGCCCCGCCCAGATCATCGCCATGTGCAACCAGAAGGGCGGCGTCGGCAAGACCACGTCGACCATCAACCTGGGTGCGGCGCTGGCCGAGTACGGCCGCCGGGTGCTGCTCGTCGACTTCGACCCGCAGGGCGCGCTCTCGGTCGGCCTCGGTGTCAACCCGATGGAGCTCGACGTCACCGTCTACAACCTGCTCATGGAGCGGGGCCTGACGGCCGATGAAGTGCTGCTGAAGACCGCGGTCCCGGGGATGGACCTGCTGCCGTCCAACATCGACCTCTCCGCCGCCGAGGTGCAGCTGGTCAGCGAGGTGGCCCGGGAGTCCGCGCTGGCGCGCGCCCTGAAGCCGCTGCTGCCCGACTACGACTACGTCATCATCGACTGCCAGCCCTCGCTGGGCCTGCTGACGGTCAATGCGCTGACGGCCGCTCACAGCGTGATCGTCCCGCTCGAGTGCGAGTTCTTCGCGCTGCGCGGTGTGGCGCTGCTGACCGAGACCATCGAGAAGGTGTGCGAGCGGCTCAACCCCGACCTGCGCCTGGACGGCATCCTGGCCACCATGTACGACTCGCGCACCGTGCACAGCCGCGAGGTGCTGGCGCGCGTCGTCGAGGCGTTCGGCGAGCACGTCTTCCACACCGTCATCGGGCGGACCGTGCGCTTCCCGGAGACCACCGTCGCCGGCGAGCCCATCACGACGTACGCGACCAACTCGGTCGGTGCCGCCGCCTACCGCCAGCTCGCCAGGGAGGTGCTCGACCGGTGCCGCCCCGCCGAGTGAGTCTCCCGGGTGCCGACGAGCTGTTCCGGACCACGGGAGGGATGGCGCTGTCGCCCTCCCTCGCACCGCGTCCGGCCGCCGAGGCACCCAGACCGGAGACCGCGCGGACCGTCAACGGACAACCGGACGGTGCCGAGGGCGCCGAGTCCGGCCAGGGCGCCCAGGACGACCGGCGGGTGACGCCGGAGCAGCAGACGGCCGCCACGGTGCCGGCGCCCGCGCAGCGGCCCGGCACGGCCCCCGGGCCCGCACCCGCCGCAGGCGCGGCCGGGAAGACCGTCTCGGGCGGCCGCGGTGCCGGTTCCGCCCCGGCGCCCCGGACGCACCAGGGTGCCGCCGAGGAGCAGCCCGGTGCCGCCGGCCGCGCCCGCCCGCGCGGCCGCGCGCCGCGCCGGCCCAGCGGGCGCGAGCGGCACGACGAGAAGATCACCGTCTACGTGTCCGCCGAGGAGCTCATGGACCTGGAGCACACCCGGCTGGTGCTGCGCGGTGAGCACGGCCTGGCCGTGGACCGCGGGCGGATCGTCCGGGAGGCCATCGCGGTCGTCCTGGCGGACCTGGAGCAGCGCGGCGAGGCCTCGATCCTGGTTCGGCGGCTGCGCGGCCGGTAGACGGCGCGCAGGGCGGCCGGCTGTTCCGCCGGGCGCCGAGGGGCCGCGGGACCGGCGTGGGGCGGCCGCCGGAAGGGGGGCAGGCCTGCCGGAAGGGCGGTAGGGCGTGCCGGAAGGGCGGTAGGGCGCCGGAGGCCGCGCGTCGGGACCGGGGCGAGGCCCTGGCGGCCCGAGGGCCGTGTCGGGCGCCGGAGGGCCGCTCCCGGGGCCGCGCGACCCCCTGGCGGGACACCGTGGTCGGTCCGCTGGGACGGGAGGGGCCGTCGGCCGGTATTCCGCGGGCACGGGCGAGGCGCGGGCGGGGCATCGGACCGGTCGGCCGGCAGCCAGGGCCGGGGCGGGCGCCGAGGGCCTCGTACGGGCCAGTGGGCGCCGGGTGGACATCGGTCCGGGGCCCGGGTGGAACGGCGTGTCGGGAGACCCCGGGGCGGGGCAGCAGGCGGGGACGGGTGAAGATGGACCGCCATGCCCAGTACCGCCGAACCAGCCGCTACCGCCGCGAGCGCGACCGAGGACCGGTCGCGGGGCGGCTTCCGGGTACGGCTGGACAACTTCGAGGGCCCCTTCGACCTGCTGCTCAGCCTGATCGCCAAGCACAAGCTGGACGTCACCGAGGTGGCGCTGGCCACCGTGACGGACGAGTTCATGACGCACATCCGGGCGATGGGCCCGGACTGGGACCTGGACGCGGCGACCGAGTTCCTGGTGGTGGCCGCGACCCTGCTCGACCTCAAGGCTGCCCGGCTGCTGCCCGTGGCGGAGGTCGAGGACGAGGCCGACCTGGCCCTGCTGGAGGCCCGCGACCTGCTGTTCGCGCGGCTGCTCCAGTACCGGGCGTACAAGCGGGCGGCGGCGCTGTTCGGCGAGCGCTGGGCGGCCGAGCTGCTGCGCCGGCCGCGGACCGCCGCCCTGGAGCCCCGGCACGCGGAGCTGCTGCCCGAGGTGGTCATCGGCACCGGGCCGCAGCGGTTCGCCGAGCTGGCGGCCAAGGCGATGGAGCCCAGACCCGCGCCGGTCGTCTACGTGGACCACATCCACACCCCGCCGGTGAGCGTGCGCGAGCAGGCAGGGCTGGTGGTGGGGCTGCTCACCGAGCTGGGTGAGGCCACGTTCCAGCAGCTGGTCGAGGACGCGCCGGACGACCTGGTGGTGGTCGCCCGCTTCCTGGCGCTGCTGGAGCTGTACCGGGAGCGGGTGCTCGCCTTCGAACAGCCGGAGGCGCTCGGAGAGCTGCTGGTGCGCTGGGTGGCCGAGGAGGGCCGGGTGGCGGTCGAGGTGACGGACGAGTTCGACCGGCCGGCCGGCGAGGTCAAGGAGGACGAGCGGTGATGAGCGGTGGGAACGAGGGCGGGCGGCCGGTGCGGCGTCCGCTGGGGCTGCCGGGGCGGCCGCGGGCCGAGGAGTGGCTGGAGCCGGCCTTCGAGCTGCTGCCGGAGCCGGTGGAGCCGGCAGAGCCGGTGGATTCGGGGGAACCGGCCGGGTCCGAGGCGGGGGGCGGCTTCGAGGCGGCGGAAGCGCGCGTCGTGCACCGGAAGTCGGCCTCGTCGACTTCCGGTGCCGAGGGGCCCGCCGACGCCGGGCTGCGGGCCGAGCTGGAGGCCGTCCTGATGGTCGTCGACGAGCCGGTGGCGGAGGAGCGGCTGGCCGGGGTGCTGGAGCGACCCCGGGCCGAGGTGGCGGCCGTGCTGCGCGAGCTGTCCGCCGAGTACACGGCCCAGGGCCGCGGATTCGACCTGCGGCTGGTCGCGGGCGGCTGGCGGTTCTACAGCCGGGACACCTGCTCCGCGATGGTCGACCGCTTCCTCCTGGACGGCCAGCAGGCCCGGCTCACCCAGGCCGCGCTGGAGACCCTGGCAGTGGTCGCCTACCGGCAGCCGGTGTCCAGATCGCGGGTTTCCGCCGTCCGCGGTGTGAACTGTGACGGCGTGATGCGTACCCTGGTACAGCGAGGACTGGTGGAAGAGGCCGGATCCGAGCCCGAAACAGGTGCGATCCTGTATCGGACGACGAACTACTTCCTGGAACGGATGGGGCTCCGCGGCCTGGACGAGCTGCCGGAGCTCGCTCCCTTCCTGCCCGAGGTCGACGACGTGGAAGCGGAGTCCCTGGAGGGCACGATGATCGCGGAGGCGGTCGCCGCCGCTGCCGCGCAGGCCGCGGACGGCAGTGGCGAGGCCGGTCGGGCCGGGCCCGATCGGTAGGGGGCGGTGAGGTCGGCCGAAACGACCGCACATCCCAGACGGAACGACGTACGGACACTTTGATGCGTAGCAGTGGCAACGGCAGGAACAGCAGCGGCGGCGGGAGCGGTCGCGGCGGACAGGGCGGGGGCCGGGGCGGCGGCTCCTACGGCGGCGGCAGCGGCCGCAGCGGCTCGGGTGCGCGTGGAGGTTCGTACGGCGGCGGCAGCGGCCGCGGCGGCTCGGGTTCGGGTTCGCGCGGAGGCTCGTACGGCCGGGACGACCGGCGCGACGACCGGCGCGACGACCGCCGCGACGACCGCCGCTACCCGGACCGCCCGCTGCGGCCCGAGGAGCGCAAGTACGACCGCCCCGAGTACGGCGGCGGCCCCAACGCGACCCCGGCCCGCGGTGGCTACGCCGGCCGGCGCCCCGGCCCGGCCCCGCGCCCGCGCCGTGAGGGCCAGGGCGCCCCGGGCGACCCGCGCCGCCAGCCGCAGCGCTCCCGCGAGCTCCAGGCCAAGATCGAGGACGCCGTCCTCGCCCGGCATGACAAGCCGGCCGCCAAGCTGCCCAAGACCTTCGGGGAGCCCGAGGGTGAGCGCCTCCAGAAGGTGCTGGCCCGGGCGGGCGTCGGCAGCCGCCGCGCCTGCGAGGAGCTGATCGAGCAGGGCCGGGTCGAGGTCAACGGCAAGCGCGTCACCGAGCAGGGCAAGCGGGTCGACCCGCAGAAGGACGAGATCAAGGTGGACGGCCTGACCGTCGCCACCCAGTCCTACCTGTTCTTCGCGCTGAACAAGCCGGCCGGCGTGGTCTCCACCATGGAGGACCCGGACGGCCGCCAGTGCCTGGGCGACTACGTGACCAACCGGGAGACCCGGCTGTTCCACGTCGGCCGCCTGGACACCGAGACCGAGGGCATCATCCTGCTCACCAACCACGGCGAGCTGGCCCACCGCCTCACCCACCCGCGCTACGGCGTGACCAAGACCTACCTGGCCGCGATCCAGGGCCCGATCCCGCGCGACCTGGGCAAGCAGCTGGCCCAGGGCGTGGAGCTGGAGGACGGCTACGCGCGCGCCGACAGCTTCAAGGTGGTCTCCAACGTCGGCAAGAACTACCTGGTCGAGGTGACCCTGCACGAGGGCCGCAAGCACATCGTCCGCCGGATGCTGGCCGAGGTCGGCTTCCCGGTCGAGAAGCTGGTGCGCACCCACTTCGGCCCGATCGCCCTGGGCGACCAGAAGTCGGGCTGGCTGCGCCGCCTCACCAACCCGGAGGTCGGCCAGCTGATGCGCGAGGTCGGCCTGTAGGCCCGTCCGCTCCGCCGGAGCCCCGGCCGCACGTGCTGC
>NZ_JBHVFE010000336.1:0-10156 GCF_042801945.1 Kitasatospora sp. NPDC057542 | reverse complement strand
GCCGGACACCGGTGTCCGGCCGGACGGCGACGCCCACGGCCGGGGCGCTCGCACCCGCCACCCAGGGGGGCACTACCCACACAGGGAGTCATGCCGTGAACGGCTGTGCAGATCAAATGCTCGACATGGAACTCCTGCTTCCCTCGGGAGAACCGGTCACACTGCCGACCCTCCTGTCCTACCGCTCCTACGACCCGCTCGCCGTGCGCATCGTCTTCCACACCGACGCGCACGGCCGCATCCCCTGGGTCTTCGCCCGCGACCTGCCGGCACAGGGCCTGCACAGACCGAGCGGGCAAGGGGACGTACAGGTCTGGCCGGGAGCGGTCGGCCATGAGGAGGTACTGAACCTCGCCTTCTCCTCGCCGGAGGGGACCGCCTGGCTCCGGGCCCCGCTCCACGTGGTGGCCGAGTGGCTGGAGCGCACCCACCGACTGGTACCCGCCGGGCAGGAAGCCGACCGGTACGACCTGGACGCCGAACTGTCGTGCCTGCTGCCGGGCACCCGCCCGAGACCCCGGCCCCGGCCCCGGCCGCTTCCGTTCAGCGGCCCGGCCGACCCCGGCGGGGCACACCGCCGCAGCAAGTGAGCAGTAGACGGAGCAGGAGCACAGAGATGAGAGCCCTGGCCTTCGCGCCGCGTCCGGCCGCCATCGTCCGGTGGCGGGGAGCACCGAGCCGTGCCCTGCAGCTGCCGCGCGTGCCCAGGTTGTCGCTCCCGGGATGGTCGGCCACCGTCCTCACCCGCAGCGTCAAGGGACTCGTCGCGGCCCTCCTGGCCTGGCAGGCCGCCTCGTGGTGGCTCCCCGGGCAACAGCAGTACCTCGCCGTGGCCACCGCCCTGGCCATGGTCAACGCCCCGACCATCTACCGATCGGTGACGCAGGCCCTGCGCAGCGTGACCGCCCGCGCCGGAGGGCTGTCACTGGCCGTGGCCGTCGTATGGCTGCTCGGCCCGGCCGCGGGAAGCGTCGCCGCGATCCCGGCCATCGCACTGGTCGCCGGAGGCCGCCGGGGCTCCGACAGCCGCCTGCAGATCGCCTCGACGGCGGTACTCACCCTGGCGGCGGCGACGGCCGTCCCCGTGGGCCACGTCGTCACCCTGACCCTGGCCACCCTCACCGGCGCGGCCGTCGGCATCGTGGTCAACGCCCTCATCCTCCCGCCCGTGCACCTCGGCGCCTCCGACACCTCGGTACGCGAACTCGCCTCGGCCATGGGAGAACTGCTCGGCGACATGGGCCGCGGGCTGCGCGAGCGGCAGCACACCGACCGCGCCCACCAGTGGCTGGAGCGCAGCAGGCACCTCGACGACCTGGCACTCCAGGCCCAGGAGGACGTGCGCCAGAGCCAGGAGAGCCTGCGCTGGAACACGCGGTGCATCGTCCACGGACAACAGAAGCCGACGGACCACAGCGAGGCGCTGCGCGCCCTGCACCGGGTCTCCTTCCAGGTCCGGGGCATCGCACGGACACTGGCCGACAGCGTCGACGACCAGCCCGCCGGTCACGGCCTGAACCGGCTCTTCCTCGACCGGTACGCGGCGACCCTGGAAACGGCGGAGCAGGCGATGGAGTCGTTCGCCGCCCCCGGGCATGCCGCCGGCCCCGATCTCGACAGCCTCTGCGGGCCGCTGCGCCACGCGATCGACGACGCCACGACCTGGCACAGGACGATGACCGACGAGATCAGGCACGGCACGCTGGCCGAACCGGGCGCCTGGCACGTCTACGGATCACTGATCACCGACATCGAACGCCTGCTCGCCGACCTGGAACGCGCGAACCGACCCACCCCGACCACGCCCGGGCCCCGCCCGTCGTGAAGCATCCGGCCCCCAAGCCGGTTCACAGGCCATCCGCCCCACCGGCACGGACAGACCGGCGCGGATTCGTTCGGGCCCGTCCCGGCTCATCGCGATGACTTCACTCCATCGCTTGACGCTCGAATCCGCGGACCGTACGGTGGATCGTGTTGGTTGAAGATTAAACAAACAAGGATGGAGGGCTCCCCCTCCTCCGGCCTGCGCCGCAAGCAGCCAGGCATCCGATGACCCCGAAGGAAGAACCCATGAACCGCACGACCATGCGACGGACCGCCACCGCGACGATCTCCCTCCTCCTGGCCGGCGCCGCCGCCCTCGGCGTCTCCGGCCAGGCCATGGCCGCCACCGCCCCCGCGACGGCCTCGCACTCGTCGTCGTCATCATCGGCCACCACCGTCGACACCGGCCTGCGGATCGACTCCCTGCCCGCCCACCAGATCGGCACCGACCACCGCCCGTACGAGTTCACCGTCCGCTACGCCGACGACACCCGCCTCGCCCAGGCCCAGCAGATCCTCGTCCTCTCCCCCGAACACGGCCCCTACCTCCAGAGCGACGACATCCGCCTGGAGTGGTTCGACGACGCGACCCGGCGCTGGGAGCCCATGGACCTGGACTCGCAGACCGGCACCCTCTACACCCGGATCCCGCTCACCGGCCGCATCCTCACCCACGACGGCGACACGGCCATCCGCTACCGGATCACCGTCCAGCGCGACCTGCCCACCGCACCGCGGCACCTGACCGTGCAGCCCCGCACCATCCTCTACACCGCACCGCAGACCACCGGGACCCAGGCATGACCGCCGGCGGCACCCCACCCGCACGCCCACCACACCGACGCCCGCGCCCGGGTGTGAAGCACCTCGCCACCGCCCTGCCCAACGGCCGGCTGCGTCAGGGCGCCGTCGGAACCAGCGGGATCCGCTTCGCAGACCGACGGCCCGTTCACGCTGCCCGGCGGTCCACCGCGCCCAGCCATTGCGTCAGGGCCGTGCGCACCTCGTCCGGGTCGGGGTCCTCGGCCGCCCACGCGGCATAGCCGTCGGGCCGAACCAGTAGGGTCGGGCGCAGGCTGGTCGCTGGGGAGGCCGTCACCACCCGCCCCGCCCACGGCGCGGCAACCGCGGCGACATCGCGGCCCACCAGCACGAACCTGCCCTCCCGCAGCGCCTCGTAGAGCCGAGCCGGCTCCCCCGCCAGGCGGAGGTCGGGAACCCGGCGCCCAGCGAGCGGATGAGAGCCCCGGGGCGCGGGGTAGGTGATCCCGATGCCGGAGATGCCGCGAGACGCGCGGGCCTCCACCACGGTCAACTGGTGCACGACGGTGGCCAGCGCGGCCCGCAGCGTGCGGATCAGAGGCGACCCGGTGGTAACGGCCGTGAGGAGTGCGTGGCTGACCCGCAGGACCATCCGCCCCACCGGGTGACGCTCCGCGTGGTAGCTGTCCAGCAGTGCGTCACCAGCCCAGCCGTGCACGACGGCTGCCAGTTTCCACCCGAGGTTGGCGGCGTCCTGAAGCCCGGTGTTCATGCCCATGCCGCCGGCCGGCGAGTGGACGTGTGCGGCGTCACCCGCGAGGAACACCCTTCCCTGCCGGTAGCGGGGTACCTGCCGCTCGTCGCTGTGGAACCGGGAGAGCCACCGCGGGTCGTGCATCCCGAGGTCATTGCCGATCGTGCGCTTCGTGATGTCCCGGACGTCCTCCAAGGTGAGCGGCGCATCGTCGGGCACCTGTCGGTGCCGGTCCCAGCCGATGATCCGGTACCAGCCGTCCCCGAACGGCGCGAAGAACGTGAAACCGTCCTCGTTCGAGGCGAAGTTGAAAATCTCGTCGGGGGCGCGGTCGAGCAGCACATCGGCCAACATCACGGATCTGATCGCCGACTTGCCGGGAAACGGCATACCCAGGCTCTCCCTGACGGTGCTGCGCGCCCCGTCCGCACCGACGACGTAACGGGCCCGCAGCGTTCCCGTGGCGCCGTCCGGATAGCGCACATCCACGTCGACGCCGTCCGGGTCCTGCCGCAGCCCGGTGACCCGAGCCCCACGAAGCATGGTGGCTCCCGCTTCCCCGGTCCGGCGCAGCAGGGCCTGCTCGACCTGCCACTGCACAATGGTGAGGATGAAGGGGAAGCGCGTGCGGAGGCCGGAGAAGTCGATGCTGAGGCGGCCGAACGGATGCAGCGCCCGGGTCGGTGTGCCGATACGGAGCAGTTCGTCGGCCAGGCCACGGGCGTCGAGCTGCTCCAGGGTTCGCGCATGGAGGCTGAAGGCGCGGCTCAGGTTGGACTCGTGATCGCGTCGCTCCAGCAGTGTGACATCGACTCCGGACCTGGCGAGGTCACCCGCGAGCAGCAGGCCGGTCGGGCCGGCCCCGACCACCAGAACGTCCGCGTCCGGTGCCCCGTGTCGGTCCGAGGAGGCACTCGGTGACAGGTCCGCTGTGTTCATGCTTCCGAGTCTCAGTCCTGTGTGAGGGTGCTGCACGGCGGGACGCAGGCGCCGTGCCCGGCCGGCCGCAGCCCCGAACGGCGGGCGGGGGCTCGGGGCGACACCGCCGGTTTCAGGGACAGGACCCGCCCGGTCATCGGCTCTCCGTGGCCGACCGGCGGCCGGACCGGACGGCCGGCTCGGTCGTGGTCCGGCCCGTGGGAAGTCTGTCCGTCGGGACCCGGAAGCGTTCGTGGAACACCTGGCGGCCGGGTTCCGTCAGTGCGAGGGCTCGGCCCGTGCCGACCTTGACGACCCAGCCCGCTTCCAGGGCACGCGAGCAGATCGCGGCTCCCACGGCACCGCCCAGATGGGGGCGGCGTTCGGTCCAGTCCAGGCAGGAACGCACCAGGGGGCGCCGCGAAGCGGTGGGGGGCTCGATGCCATTCTCGGCCGCCCAGGCCGCTCCCGCCGGGGTGAGCCGCGGCTCCGGCTCCCAGGTGATCAGGCCGTTGTCGACCATCGCGTCGGTGACGGCCAGGCCGAGGATTCCCGCGAGATGGTCGTAGCACAGCCGTGCACGGGCCAGTGCCCTGGTCCGGCCGCTCGCGCCCAGTGAAGCGGGCCGGGGAGGGCGACGCGGGGCGACTTCGGCCAGGCTCTCGATCAGGGCCATCACCTTGGGGTCGGCCAGTCGCAGGTACCGGTGGCGGCCGTGCCGCTCCTCGGCCAGGAGGCCTCCGCCCACCAGCATGTTCAGGTGCTCGGTGGCCGTCGAGGGCGCCACATCCGCATACCGGGCCAACTCCCTGGCCGTCCAGGCCCGGCCGTCCAGCAGGGCCAGGCACATGTCCGCCCGGGAACCGTCCGCGAGCAGGCGTGCCACCGCGGCGAGGTCGACGCCGACGTCCTTGCCCGCACTGTCAGCCGTCATGCCCCCCAGTATCCCGACGGACGGTTCGGCCCGCGCCGAACCCGCGGCCGCCTAGGCTCCCCGCCCGTCGACCAGTCCCGACCGGTCGGCCGAGAGCGTCTCGGCCCCCCCGGCGCAGACCATCCGAATCCGAAGGAGGCCGTCCCACAGTGCGACCCATCAAGAAGGACCTGCGGCTGTGTACCGACCCCGACGCCCACGCCGCGGGCCCGCCGGCTCCGCTCGCGGACGCCGCCGACGCCGTGGCCGGTGCGGCACCGGGGCCGGCGAGCCCGCCCGGCCGAGCAGCGGAACCGGTGGAAATCGTCTTCACCGACACCCCGCACCGCACCGAGACGGCGGCCATCTCGGACGCGCTGGACCGCTTCAACGTCGGCATCACGGGAATCGACGACCGGCGCCCCCTCGCCGTCCTGGTCCGCGAGCCCGGCGGCCACCAGATCCTCGGGGGCCTGTCCGGCCGTACATCCCTCGGGCTCCTGTTCATCGACCTCTTCTACCTGCCACCCGAGCTGCGCGGCCAAGGACTGGGCAGCCGGATCCTGCGCCGGGCCGAGGAGGAAGGGAGGGCACGTGGGTGCAAGGCCGCCGTCCTGTACACCATCAGCTTCCAAGCCCCGAAGTTCTATCAGCGGCACGGCTGGCACCACCTGGGAGAAGTGCCCTGCATTCCCTCCGGCACCAGCCGCATCTTCATGACCAAGGAACTCTGAGCCAGGGGCACTGGTCTTCGGCGCAGGCGCCGCCGCCATGGAAGCAGTGCTCGCAGTTGCAGGTGTGGCCGGCGTACTCGGCGGCAAGCTGGTCGTGCACCCGGACCCACCTGTGGAGGGCTTCCGACCGGCCGGAACAGGCCGGCCACCGGCCAGGACGGCCGGCAGCCTCCACCGCCGGCCATGCTGCCGGTGCTCTGCGGCCCGGCCCGGCGCCTTCGTGACGGAACCGGGATCAGGCGGGCGGGACGGTCTCGGCGCCCGGCAAGGCCTGGCCGTGCAGGCAGGTGCGGGCGTGTGACAGGGCCACAGCGGCGCAGCGCAGGTGATGGTTGACGACGGGGATCAGGGTGCCGCGCAGACGGTCGGCGGTGTGCAGTGCGGTAGCGGCCTGTTGCAGCAGGTCGCCGGTGCGGTGGACGGTCTGGCCGCGGTCGCTGGTGCGGTACTCCTCGGCGAGGGCCTCGGCGGCGAGGGCGAGTTCGCCGACGCCTGGGTCGTCGACCGGTTCGGCGCCGAAGAACTCCAGCGTGGACGCCAGTTCTGCCAGCCGGGCGTTGCGGCGTGTGTCCCACCACGTACTCACGTTGCGATCATGCACCACGAGGAGCCGCGGCAGGTGAGGAACGGGCCGATTTCCCCGCACCGGTGTGGAATCGGCCCGCGGAAGGTGCGTGACCGGTTTCCCGCTTCGGCGGCGATTCGACCCGGGCCCTGCGTTGTGAGGCTCGGCGTCGTCCGAAGGCCCGGGTGCGTACGACGTGGGGCTGGGGGTCAGGCGCAGGGTCAGCCGGTGGGGTTCGGGGTGGACGTCGACGATGCCCAGCGGGCGGGCGGCCTGGAATCCGAGGCGGCGGACTCGCGGGAGGACGGCCGCTTCGAGGTCGGTCCGGCCGGGCCGGCCTGCCCGTCCCCCGAACGGCCCAGGAGCGCGGCCTGTACAGCGCCCGCGGGGTCCGGCCGGAGACGGTCTGGCGGGACTGGCAGGTGGTCCGGAAGGCCAAGGAGACCGACGACGTGGTGACCTTCGTGGTCAAGCGGATCGACGACCGTCTGGTGAAGACCTCGCTGCCCGGCCAGTACGTCACCGTGCGGATGCGGATGCCCGACGGGAAGCTCCAGCCGCGCCAGTACAGCCTGACCCGGGCCGACGACGGGGAGCACCGCCAGTTCTCGGTCAAGCGGGTGCGCGACGAGGGCGCCGGCCCCGATGGCGAGATGTCGACGCTGCTGCACGACTCGGTGAAGGTCGGCGACACTCTGACGCTGTCGCTGCCCTACGGCGACGTGGTGCTGGACGACGCGGGGCGCCCGGTGGTGTTCGCCAGCGCGGGCATCGGGATCGCCCCGATGGCGGGCATGCTCTCGCACCTGGTCGCGGCCGAGTCCGGGCTGCCGGTCACCCTGCTGCACGCCGATGTCGACGACGCGTCCTTCCCGCTGCGCCGCCAGGTGGTGGGCGACATCCTGGCCCTGAGGAACGCGCGGATGTACCTGTGGTTCGAGCAGGGCGCGCAGAGCCATGAGCCGGTGGACGGGGTCTTCCACGGGCTGATGGACCCCACCGCGGTCGACCTGCCCGAGGACGCCCTGTACTACTTGTGCGGGCCACTGCCGTTCATGCAGGCCGTGCGCAGCGGCCTGGTCGACCGCGGGGTCGCCCCGCGCGACATCCAGTACGAGGTCTTCGGCCCCGACCTGTGGCAGGCCGACCTGGACTAGCGGGTGGTCCTGATCGGCACCGGGGCGAGTGCCGTGCGCGGGCGGTCGCGGACCTGCGGCCGGCCGGAGCCGATCGGGTGGCCCGGTCCCGAAGGGGTGTCAGGGGCGTCGCGCCACTACGATCGCATGCGAACTTGTGAGGCCGTATCCGAACTTGATGCGATTTCCAGACCGTTTTCCGTCACACACACCAGTGAATGTGCCCCGAAGCGGGGGCGTGAACGGCTGGTTGCCGCTCTCCTGGGGCTCTGTCCGGATCGGGCGTCTGCCCGCCGATCACGAGAGTGGGGCCCAGGTGGGGATGAGAACACGAAGGACGTGCGTCGCGCGGGCCGCGGTGCTCGCCGTCGCGCTGGCCGGCAGCGGGTTGCTGACGGCGCCGGCGGCGTTCCCGCAGAGCGGGGACGGAACGGTGACGGTCCGGGTGATCCGGGCCGTGGACGCCTCGGGTGCGTGGACGCCCGCGCTGGAACCGGGGCTGGCGGGCGTGAAGGTGACGCTCACCGGCGGGGACCGGGTCCACGTCGAGGGCACCACGGCGGCCGACGGGACGGTGACGCTGACACCGCCGCAAAGTCGGGAACACAGTGGCAAGTACCGGGTGCAGGTGGTGAATCCGAAGCCGGGCGTGCTGTTCCCCGCCTTCGCCTCGCGGCACGGGCTGGACGGCGCGCCGAACCAGCTGAGCTCCAACGAGGAGTTCGTCGACCTCTCCGGCGGCAGGAACATCTCGTACACCACGGGTTTGTGGAGCCCCGGCGACTACTGCCAGAAGAACGCACCCCTGGTGACGACCTGCCAGAACACCACGTGGGGAGGCGGTGCGCAGCGCACCCTGGTGTCGTTCCCGTACGGTGCGCGCGGCCAGGACGGCGTGGACGTGAACGTCACGAACATCGCCACCGACGCGGAGACCGGCACGCTGTACGGCATCGCGTGGAACAAGGCCGACAGGCGGGTGTTCTCCTCGGCGGCGGCCAAGCGCACCACTGCCTACGGCCCGGGTGGCTCCGGCGGGATCTACGTGACCGACCTGGCGCAGAAGAGGACCACGCTGTTCACCACCGTCCCGGACGCCGGAAGCACGGCACACGGGCCGGGGCCGGACGACGCGTTCCTGGCGGTGCCGGGCAAGGAGAGCCTCGGCGGGCTCAAGGTGACGGACGACGGCAGGGACCTGTTCGTCGTCAACCTCAACGACCGTCGGCTGTACCGCTACGACGCCTCCGTGCCGACCGCGTCGGCGCCGAAGGCCGTCTACCCCATCCCGGACCCGGGCTGCCCCTCGGCGGGAGACTGGCGCCCCTTCGGTCTGGGCCTCCAGGACGGGACCGGCTACCTCGGCGGTGTCTGTTCGGGCGAGTCGACGGGCAAGGTGTCGGACCTGCGGGCGATCGTGCTGCCCTTCGACCTGGCCACCGGCGCGTTCCGCCGGGCCGTGCTGGACCAGCCGCTGGACTACCCGCGCCAGTCGACCGTCGGCTCGGGCCCGTGCGACGGCGCGGGCTGGTTCCCGTGGACGAACACCTACCCGACCACGCAGAACGGCCAGACCTGCTCCGGCTTCCGCGCCCAGCCGGAGCCGGAGCTGGGCGAGGTCGGCTTCGAGACGGACGGCACGATGCTGCTGTCCTTCCGCGACCGCCTCGCCGACCGGGCGACGGGCCAGGCGGCGGCGGGCGCCGCGGTCGGTGAGGTCCTGTCGGGCGGTGACCTGAACAAGGCCTGCCTCGCGAACGGCACCTTCGTGATGGACACCAACAACGGCTGCGGGCTCTCCCCCCGGGGCACCCGCTTCTTCGACACCAGTCGGTTCGGCGTCCACCACAACGCGGACTACGCCGGGATGGCGCTGTCCAAGGTCGAGACCACCGTCGGGACCTCCGGGTACGACCCCAACAACACGGCCTTCGGCTACGGGACGTCGTTCCTCCAGCGGGCGGACGGCAGGCCGGACCCGAAGCCCGGACTGCGGCTCAACCCGGCGGACGTGCCCGCGCCGTTCGGCAAGGGCGCCTCGATGGGCGATCTGGAGGTGCTCTGCGACCAGGCGCCGCTGCAGATCGGCAACCGCGTCTGGTACGACCCCGAGCGCACGGGCATCCAGAAGCCCGGCCAGCGCCCCGCGGAGGGCGTCACCGTCCACCTCTACGACGGGTCGGGCAAGCTCGTCGGAACGGAGAGGACGACGGCGCGCGGCGAGTACTACTTCGACGACTCGAACGTGGACGGCGGCCTCAAGCCGCGCACCAGGTACACGATCCGGCTGGACAACGCCGCCGACTACGCCGAGGGCGGCCCGCTGTACCGGTGGGTGCCCACCAGGCACGACGTCGGCGACAACCCGTTCATCGACTCCAAGGGCATCGTCCCGCCGGGGGGAAGGTATCCCGAGCGGGTGCTGACCACCGGCGGGCCGGGCGAGAACGACCACACCCTCGACTTCGGTTTCCGGCACTGCGGGTGTGGGCACTGACGCAGGTCGAGCACGACCGGGACGGCAGGCCGCCGGCGGGCGCGACGCCCGGC
>NZ_JBHVFE010000335.1:0-10170 GCF_042801945.1 Kitasatospora sp. NPDC057542 | reverse complement strand
GCCGCACCGGGCCGGCGGCCGGCGCAGCGGCAGCCGGCCCGGTGGGGGCCTTCGAACTGCGGGAGTCCGCGACGTACACGGGCGTCAGTTCCGGATTCCGGCGTTGTCGGCGGCGCCGGCGGAGTTGCCCGCGTGGGCGTTGACTCCGGCCAGGCCCTCCAGGGTGTGCAGCACGAGGGACGCGGAGGCGGACGCGGGGGTGCCGGGGGTGCCGGGGGTGAGGGTCCCGGGGGCGCGCAGTCGTGCGAAGACCATGGGGTCCTCCGGATGTCGGGGCTTCCTGGGCGGGAGCGCCGAAAACAGTAGGAGCGCCGTGGTGTCGTGTACCGCACAACACAGGTGAAGAACAGGCGAACAGCTGCCGCGCACGGACGCACCGGCGGCGACGGGAACAGCGGCGGGAACGGCGTCGGATGTCACACCCGCCGCGATTGACCCGTTCCGGCCGGGCGTGGTGGGATCGCCGGAGCTCGGGACGAAAGGGTGCGGTACGTGAGCGGACTGGTCACCATCGTCCCGCGCACCCTGGTGGTCGGCATCGGAGCGAGCGGCGGCGCCGAACGGACCGAGGTGCTGCGGTTGCTGACGGACACCCTCCAGGGGGCCGGACTGGCCCGCTCCGCGGTCGCCCGGCTGGCCACCGTGGCGGGCAAGGCGGACCACCCGGCGGTGCGCTGGGCGGCGGACCGCCTCACCGGGGTGCCGGTGGACGAGCACCCGGCCGAGGTACTGGCGGACGTGCCGGTCCCGAACCCCTCCACCACGGTCAATACGGCCGTCGGCACCGCGAGCGTGGCCGAGGCGGCGGCGCTGGCGAGCGCTCCGGGCGGCCGGCTCGTGGTCACCAAGCGCAAGTCGGCGCGGGCCACGGTCGCGATCGCCCGGGCGGCGGTGCGCGGACGGCTCGTGCTGCTCGACCTCGACGCGTGCCCACCGGCACCGCGGGTACGGGCGGAACTGCGGCGCGCCTCGGCAGTCGTGGGCGCGCCCGCGGCCATCGACGCCGTGGCCGGCGCACTCCGGCCGGGAACCCGGCGGATCGCGGTGACGGACGGCGGGCCCCAACCACCGCTGGACGCCTTCGGCGGAGCGTTCGACCGCATCGGGGCGGCCGTCACCCTCGCCTCCCACGGCCACACCGTCGCACTGGTCACCTTCGGCGACGACCCGGTGGCCACCGTGCCACCCGGCCCGTACGAGCTTCGTCGCGTCCACCACCACCGGCCCTGACCACCCGAACCGCCCCGCAAGGAGACCCCGCGTGACCGCCCCCGAACCCGACCTGCGCCACCACGGCGACGCCGAGGTGCGCGCCGACGGGCTCGGCCTGGTCGACCTCGCCGTCAACGTCCGCACCGGCACTCCCCCGGCCTGGCTGCGCGAACACCTCGCGGCCACCCTCGGCGACCTCGCCGCCTACCCCGACCAGAGCGCCGCGCGCGCTGCGGTGGCCGCCCGGCACGCCCGCCCGCTCGGGGAGGTGTTGCTCACCTCGGGCGCGGCCGAGGCCTTCGTACTGCTGGCGCGCGTACTGACACCACGTCACATCGTCGTGGTGCACCCGCAGTTCACCGAGCCGGAGGCGGCCCTGCGGGACGCCGGACACCGGGTGCACCGGGTGCTGCTCTCGCCCGAGGACGGGTTCCGGCTGGGTACCGTCCCCGAGGAGGCGGACCTGGTCGTCCTCGGCAACCCGACCAACCCGACCTCCGTGCTGCACCCCGCCGAGGCCGTCGCCGCACTGGCCCGGCCGGGGCGCACCCTGGTGGTGGACGAGGCGTTCATGGACACCGTCCCGGGCGAGCGGGAGTCCCTCGCCGCCGTCCGGGACCTGCCCGGCCGGGTCGTCGTCCTGCGCAGCCTCACCAAGACCTGGGGCCTGGCCGGACTGCGGATCGGCTATGTGCTCGGGCCCGCACCGCTGATCGCCGACCTCGGTGCCGCCCAGCCGCTCTGGCCGGTCTCCACCCCGGCACTGGCCGCCGCCGAGGCGTGCAGCGGCCCGGCGGCACTCGCCGAGGCGGAACAGGCTGCGGCCGAACTGGCGCTCCGGCGCGCGCACTTGGTGAAGGGCCTGGCCACCTTCCCGTCGGTGCGGCAGTACGGCGAACCGGCCGCCTCCTTCGTCCTGGTACGGCTGCCGGACGCGGCGGCCGTCCGGCAGCGGCTGCGCGAGCACGGCTTCGCCGTCCGGCGCGGGGACACCTTCCCGGGCCTGGGCGAGGAGTGGCTGCGGATCGCCGTCCGGGACGAGGCGACCACCGACCGCTTCCTCAACGCCCTTGAGGCCGTGCTCGGTTCGGTGTGAGAGCAGGCTCGGCCGGGCGCACGGCCGGCGCTCAGTCCACCGTGAGCCGGTCCCCGGTCCGGATCGCGCCGGGCACCACCACCTGGGCGTACACCCCCGCGCAGGGCAGCGCCGGCATGCCCTCCAGCGGCACCACCCGGTTCTGCCCGGCCGGGATGCGCAGCGCCTCGGGGCGGCGGGGCAGCGCCCCGTGCCGCAGGGTGGGGACGGCGCAGCGCGGGGTGGGCGCGAGGACCCGCAGGCGCAGCGTCGGCCCGATCGCCAACTCCCGTCCCACCCAGGCGTTCTCGGCGTACCCCTCGCCTTCGGTGCGGACCACCAGGTTGGGCCGGTAGCGCTCGGCCGCGCTGCCGGTGGCGCGCAGCGTCGCGGTGGTGATCAGATGCAGCGGCGCGAAGTCGAAGAAGCCGCCGTCCGGTGCGGCGCGGCCCAACTCGTTGACGGTGAAGTCCGTTTCGGCCGCGATACCGCGGGCCAGCACCTCCTCCGGCACGGCCCGCTCGACGGTCGCGCCGGGCGGGCGCTCGGCGATCAGCACGACCTCGCGGCCGAGCGCCGCGGACAGCTCCTGCTCGTCCGTGCCACGTCCGTCCGGACCGGTGATCACCACGCCGCCGTCCGCCGTGGTCCTGGCCGTGTACCCCAGCAGGCCGGACCACAGCCGGGGCCGCTTGGCGCTGGCCACCCGGCCGGTGGCCAGGTCGAGCAGCGCCCGTTCCCGGTCGCCGGCCAGACCCCGGCCGGTCACCTCGGCCCGGTCCAGCTCCTCGCCGAGCAGCCCCTTCACCGGGTAGCGCCGCAGTCTTTCGACCGTGCCGGCCACCCGTCCTCCACCCGCTCCTGCCTCGGCCACGTCGGCCACCTGTCCTCCACCCGCTCCCGCCCCGGCCACGTCGGCCACCTGTCCTCCGCTCGTTCCCGCTGCGGCCACGCCCGTCACTCGTCCTCCGCCCATTCCCGCAGGGCCGCGAAGTGCAGCTCCCGCAGTCCGATCCGGGGGTCGACCCAGAGCGCCAGGCCCGGGCCCGGGTGGTTCGCCTCGATCCACGCGATGTCCTGCGGGCCGAGTTCGTCGTCCACCCAGACGAACGGGCGCCCGTCGGCCCAGGCGACCACGTCCCTGGTCTTCCAGTGCAGCCCGTCCGGGTCCTCCCCGAACAGGTCGGACCAGCGGATGTACGGCAGTTCGGGCAGGCCGATGCGCGGGCCGATGAAGGTGTTCGCCTCCTCCATCCAGGTGGTCGCCCACACCAGGTCGTACGGCAGCGCCAGCAACTCCTCACCGTGCGACGGGTTCAGCCACACCCGCAGCGGATCCACCTCCTCGCGCGGCAGCGGCGCGTTGCGCGCCACCCAGCCCTCCGGCAGCAGCCGGTGGGTCAGGTACCCCTCCGGGCGGCGGGCCGCGGGCGCGGCGTAGGGGTTGAGCGGCCCGTCCACGTCGAGCAGGAGCAGCGGCCGCCCGGTCATGCGGCCGCCGCCCACTCCCGCAACTTGGCGAAGTCCTCGGCCAGCAGGCCGATCCGGGGGTTGACGTGCAGGGCGAGCGCCGGTCCGGGGTGGTGGGCGGCGATCCACTCGATGTCCTGCGGGCCGAGTTCGTCGTCCACCCAGACGAACGGGCGCCCGTCGGCCCAGGCGACCACGTCCCTGGTCTTCCAGTGCAGCCCGTCCGGGTCCTCCCCGAACAGGTCGGACCAGCGGATGTACGGAAGTTCGGGCAGGCCGATGTGCGGGCCTATGTGGGTGTTCGCCTCGCCCATCCACCCGGTGGCCCACACCAGTTCGTACGGCAGCGCCAGCAACTCCTCGCCGTGCGACGGGTTGAGCCAGACCCGCAGCGGCTTGACCCGGACGGCGGGCGGCTTGGCGTGCTTGGCCCGCGTGGCCTGCCGCGCCTGGACCGCCGCCAGGTGCTCCTGCTTCGCCACCCACCAGGCGGGGCGCAGACGGTGGGTGTCGTAGCCCTCGGGCCTCCGCTTCGGCGCGGCGTAGGGGTTGAGCGGTCCGTCCACGTCGAGGAGGAGCAGGGGCTGCTGGGTCATGCCATGAATTCTCGGTCCGGCGGGGGCGCTTGACCAGCGATTTGCAGGTCACGATCGGGCCCCCGCGACAGCCCGGTGCCGGCCGGATCCAGTGGATCTTCTCCCGGACCTGGGCCGGCGGTTCACCCCGGGTCGGGTGGACGTCCGCGTACCGGGCGTCCGTGTCCGGGAAGTCCCGCAGGCGCGCTGCTCGGCAGACTCCCCGCCGTTCACCACGTCGGGCAACAGCCGGTCAGGGCAGGGGCCGAGGCAGGGGCCCGGGAGTGACGGAACGCCCGCAGGCCCCCTCCCGGTGCGAGGGGGCCTGCGGGCGTCGTGCGTGTGCCGGATGCGGCGGTGGATCAGACCTGGCCGGCCTTCTCCAGGGCCTCGCAGCAGGTGTTGATCAGGAGCCGGGTGACGACGTAGGGGTCGACGTTGGCGTTCGGGCGGCGGTCCTCGATGTAGCCCTTCTTGTCCACCTCGACCTGCCACGGGATGCGCACGGAGGCACCGCGGTCGGAGACGCCGTAGCTGTAGACGTTCCACGGGGCGGTCTCGTGCTTGCCGGTGAGGCGGGACTGGATGTCGTCACCGTACTGGTTGACGTGCTCCAGCACCTTCTCCTGGGAGGCGCCGAGCGACTCGCAGGCGGTGATGATGGCGTCGTAGCCCTCGCGCATCGCCTTGGTGGAGAAGTTGGTGTGGGCACCCGCGCCGTTCCAGTCGCCGCGGGCCGGCTTGGCGTCGAGGGTGGCGTCGATGCCGAACTCCTCGGCGGTGCGGTAGAGCAGGTAGCGGGCGATCCACATGTCGTCCGAGACGGTCAGCGCGTCGACCGGGCCGATCTGGAACTCCCACTGGCCGGGCATGACCTCGGCGTTGATGCCGCAGATGGCCAGGCCGGCGCCGATGCAGCGGTCCAGGTGCAGCTCGACGATCTCGCGGCCGAAGACCTCCTCGGCGCCGACGCCGCAGTAGTAGCCGCCCTGCGGGGCCGGGTAGCCGCCCTCCGGGAAGCCGAGCGGGCGGGAGCCCTTGAAGAAGGTGTACTCCTGCTCGATGCCGAAGATGGACTCCTGCGCGGCGTACTTCTCCGCGACCTCGCGCAGCAGGGCGCGGGTGTTGGAGACGTGCGGGGTGCCGTCCGTCTCCAGGACCTCGCAGAGGACCAGGATGTGGTCACCACCGCGGATCGGGTCCGGCACGACCCGCACCGGGTCCAGCACGCGGTCCGAGGCGTGGCCCTCGGCCTGGCTGGTCGAGGAACCGTCGAAGCCCCAGGTGGGGATCTTGTCAGCGTTGGGCAGGACGCGAGTCTTGGAACGGAGCTTCGCGGTCGGCTTGGTGCCGTCGATCCAGATGTACTCGGCCTTGATTGCCACGGCTTGTCCCTCGCATTGCTGGGTGGTGGGTGCCCGCGTAGCGTTGCAAGCCGCCGTTTCCCGGTTGTTCCTCTCGTGTAACGCGCATGTGAACCAACCGTCCGCATTGGCACGGTCACGGTGCGGGAGTGCCGGGGGCGACACTCCCGCCGTTCCGCGTGCCGTCAGTGACGGCACCGGTGTGGTCAGTGACGACGGGCGTGCGCGGCGCGACGGCGGCGGGTGGCCCACAGGGCGGCCGCCCCGCCCGCGACCAGGGCGGCGGCCCCCGCGGCGAGCGGGCCGGTGGCGCTGCTGCCGCCGGTGGCGGCCAGCTTCTCCGGCTTCTCCACCGCGGCCTGCGGGGCGGCGGCGCGCGAGGTGGTGGTGTCGGCGACCGGCTGGGCGGCGGGCGCGCTGGTGGGCGCGGTGCCCGGGGTGGCCGGGGTGGCCGGGCCGGACGGGCCGGCCGCCGGCGCGGAGGGCTTCTCACAGCTCACCGAGGCGACGGTGATCTTCCCGGTGACCTTGGCGACGTTCAGGTTGAGCGGGTTCACCTCCACCTGCACCTCCAGGGCCGAGGCGGCGGCGGTGGTCGTGGTGACGGTCTTCTTGGAGAACTCCACCGAGACGCTGCCGATCAGCGGCACGTCCACCTTGGTCGGCCCGTACAGACCGACGGCGACCGGCTTGCCGAGCACACTGAGCTTGACCGGCGCGACCACGTCGGCGGTCGGCTGCCCGTCCACCGGGCAGGTCGCCTCGGCGCTCATCGCCTCCAGGCCGAGCAGCGCGGTGGCGGGCAGGCCGGGGGCGTGCACGTCGGCGTTGACCAGCTTGACGGAGGCGGCGGCGCCCTTGGCGTCGACGCGGGTCACCGACTTGCCGACGTCCGCCTTGACCAGGGTGACCGGGGCCTGCTGGTCGACCCCGTCCACCTTGGCGGTCAGGATCGAGCCTTCGCGCTGCGCCGGCGACTCCACCTTGTTCAGCGCGATGTTGACCGGGACGTCCACCGCCTTGTTCAACAGGCTGACGTCCAGGTCGAGTTCGGCGGTGACGGCGCGCGCCTTGCCGGGCGACGGGGCGGGCTCGGCAGCGTGGACGGGCGCGGCGGTGAGCAGTGAGCCCGCCACCACGGCAGTGGCCGCGGCAGCGGAAACGATTCGGCGAGAAGACATGGCGATACCCCCACACAGGTGAAACGATGAGCCGCCAGTCTTCTCGAACAATCCGTCACATGAGTAACACAGAAAGTCATTTCACTCTTTGGGGTGAGATTGGCGTTCTGTGTCGACCAGGCTCTGCTACGGGAGCAGCCAGTCCACCGGCTGCGCCCCCTGCCGCACCAGCAGCTCGTTGGCCCGGCTGAACGGCCGCGAACCGAAGAAGCCGCGGTCGGCCGACATCGGGCTGGGGTGGACCGACTCGACCGACGGGACGCTGCCCAGCAGCGGGCGCAGGTTGCGGGCGTCACTCCCCCACAGGATCGCCACCAGCGGGCCGCCGCGCGCCACCAGCGCCCGGATCGCCTGCTCGGTGACGGCCTCCCAGCCCTTGCCCCGGTGTCCGCCGCTCTTGCGCGGCTGGACGGTGAGCACCCGGTTGAGCAGCAGCACGCCCTGGTTCGTCCACGGGGTGAGGTCCCCGTTGGACGGCTGCGGCAGGCCCAGGTCGGTGCCGTACTCCCGGTAGATGTTGATCAGGCTCGCCGGGATCGGCCGCACCTCCGGCGCCACCGAGAAGCTCAGCCCGACGGCGTGTCCGGGGGTCGGGTACGGGTCCTGCCCGACGATCAGCACCCGCACGTCGGCGAAGGGCTGCTGGAAGGCGCGCAGCACGTTCGGGCCGGAGGGCAGGTAGGTGCGGCCTGCGGCCAGTTCGGCGCGCAGGAAGTCGCCCATCGCGGCGACCCGTCCGGCGACGGGTTCCAGGGCGGTGGCCCAGCCGGGCTCGACGATCTCGTTCAGTGGACGCGGTGCCATGGTCGCCACCCTATCGGCCTACACCGACAGGGCTTTCAGCGGATGATCATGCGATCGTGGCCGGTCGAGGGGGCCGACGGGGGCCGGGCCGACGGGGCCGAGAGGGGTCGCGACTACCCGACCGGCCGCCCCCGCAGCACCACCAGCCGCGGGTCCGCGAGCACCCGGACGTCCGCCCGCGGGTCCTGCTCGTACACCACGAAGTCCGCCGGCGCGCCCTCCTCCAGCCCCGGCCGTCCCAGCCACTCCCGTGCTCCCCAGCTCGCCGCCGACAGCGCCTCGGCCGGGCTCAGCCCCGCCTTGACCAGCTCCGCCACCTCGTCCGCGACCAGCCCGTGCGCCAGCGAGCCGCCCGCGTCCGTACCCACGAACACGGGGATGCCGGCGTCGTGCGCGGCGCCCACGGTGTCGTACCGGCGCTCGTGCAGCCGCCGCATGTGCGCCGCCCACGCCGGGAACTTGGCCTCGCCGCCGGCCGCGAGGTCCGGGAAGGTGCCGATGTTGACCAGGGTCGGCACGATCGCCACCCCGCGCTCAGCGAAGACCGGGATCAGCTCCTCGGTCAGCCCGGTGGCGTGCTCGACGCAGTCGATCCCGGCCGCCAGCAGGTCCGGCAGCGACTCGGCGGAGAAGCAGTGCGCGGTGACCCGGGCCCCCTCCTCGTGCGCCGCCGCGATCGCCTCGGTCAGTGCGTCGCCGGGCCAGCAGGCGGCGAGGTCGCCGCGATCGCGGTCGATCCAGTCGCCGACCAGCTTCACCCAGCCGTCCCCGCGCCGGGCCTCGGCCCGGACGTAGGCGGCCAGGTCGCCGGGCTCGATCTCGTGCGCGTAGTTGCGGATGTAGCGGCGGGTGCGGGCGATGTGCCGCCCGGCACGGATGATCCGGGGCAGGTCCTCGCGCTCGTCGATCCACCGGGTGTCGGCGGCCGAGCCGGCGTCGCGGATCAGCAGGGTGCCGGCGTCCCGGTCGGTGAGCGCCTGCTTCTCGCTGGTCTCGGCGTCCACCGCGCCGTGCGCGTCCAGGCCGACGTGGCAGTGCGCGTCCACCAGGCCGGGCAGCACCCAGCCGGTCACCGTCCGCACGTCCCCGGCGGTCGGCGGGCGGGTGAAGCTCACCCGGCCGTCCACCACCCAGAGTTCGTCCCGGACGTCCTGCGGACCGACCAGCACCCGACCCCGCACGTGCAGCACCGCGCCATCGTTCATGGCCGCACTCTACCGACGGGTGGGTTCCGTGTAAGCAGTCACGATGCGGCAGACTCGTTTCCGGCACCCCACCCCCCGCGAAAGGCGATAAAGACGTGAGTCCCTTCCTCGACCTGCCCCCGCTCAGCGCCGCCGAGTTCGCGGCGATCGAGGACCAGGTGGCCGCGCTGCTGCACACCGAGGCCGACGTGATCGTCACCCAGGGCGAGGCGCTCCTCCCCCTGGAGGCCGCGATCCGCGGCGCCGCGCACCCCGGCTCGACCGCCCTCAACGTCGTCACCGGCCCGTACGGGCAGACCTTCGGCAACTGGCTGCGCTCCTGCGGGACGAAGGTCGTCGACCTGTCCGTGCCCTTCGACAGTGCGGTGAGTGCCGAGCAGGTCGCCGAGGCCCTGGACGCCGACCCGGAGATCGACTTCGTCTCCCTGGTGCACGCCGAGGCCGCCACCGGCAACACCAACCCGGTCGCCGGGATCGGGGCCGTGGTCCGCGAGCACGGCGCGCTGCTGATGCTCGACGCGGTCGCCTCCGTCGCCGCCGAGCCGCTGCTCACCGACGAGTGGGGCGTCGACCTGTGCGTCATCGGCGGCCAGAAGGCGATGGGCGGCCCGGCCGGAGTCTCCGCCGTGTCCGTCTCCGGACGGGCCTGGGAGCGGATCGCCGCCAACCCGGCCGCCCCGCGCCGCTCCTACCTCTCGCTGCTCGACTGGAAGGAGCGCTGGACCGACGCCGGCCGCACCGTCCTGCCGCACGCCCCGGCCCAGCTGGAGATGCTCGCGCTCGGCGCCTGCCTGGACCGGATCGCCGCCGACGGCCTGCCCTCGGTGATCGCCCGCCACCGCGCCGCCTCCGCCGCCACCCGGGCCGGCGTCCGCGCGCTCGGCACCCTGGCCCCGTACGTCGTCGAGGACGCCCACGCGGCCCCGGTCGCCACCACCCTGCGCACCCCGGACGGCGTCGACGCGACCGCCGTCGCCGCCCGCCTCGACCCGGCCCTGCCGGTCCAGCCGGGCGGCGGCGCCCTGGCCGGCTCGATGCTGCGGGTCAACCACTACGGGCAGGCAGCCGCGCTGGACACCGTCCGCGCCTGCCTCACCGGCCTCGCCGCCGCCACCTCGGCCGACCCGGCACCCGCCCTGGCCGCCGCCGAGGCCGCCTGGAGCGCGACCGTCCAGGCCTGAGCGGGTACGTGACAGGGCTGCGGCCCCGGAGGACGTCCTCCGGGGCCGGTCTCTTATACACAACAGACGCTGCCCGCGAAACGTAGAGGGTAGATCTCGGTGG
>NZ_JBHVFE010000334.1:0-10244 GCF_042801945.1 Kitasatospora sp. NPDC057542 | reverse complement strand
CAGGGATGGGCGGGGGCTCTCGATGACTCGCGTGGATCGGGCCGGGTGGGTCAGGCGGCGACGGCCTCGGGCGTGGGCGCGGGGGCGGCGGCCGGGAGGTGGCGCATCAGGCGGTAGGCCAGGACCGCGGCGCCCAGGGCGAAGACCAGGCCGACCACGGCGGCGACGTGCAGGCCGTCGGTGAAGGCGGTGCGGGCGGTCTCCAGCAGGTCGGCGCCGAGCCGGCCGGGCAGGTGGGCGGCGACGGTGACCGCGCCGCCGAGGGTGTCCTGGGCGGTCCGGGCGACCTCGCCGTCGACGCCGGCCGGGAGGGTGCCGTCCAGCCGGTGGCGGTAGACCGCGGCGCCGGCCGCGCCGAGCAGGGCGATGCCGAGCGAGCTGCCGAGCTCCACGGCGGTCTCGGAGGTGGCGGAGGCGGCGCCGGCCTGTTCGACCGGGGCGGCGGAGACGACCATCTCGGCGGTCATCGTCATGGTGCCGACGGTCCCGGCGGCCAGGACGCCCGCCGCGGTGAGGACGAGCGCCAGTGGGGAGTGCGGGCCGACCAGGGTCATCATCGCGAAGCCCACCGAGCCGACCAGGAAGCCGCCGCCCATCAGCACTGCCGGGCGGACCCTGCCGGCCAGCGCCGAGCTGACCCCGACCGCCGCGCCGACGCCCAGGCTCGGCACCAGCGACCAGAGCGAGGCGGTCAGCGGGCTCATGCCCTTGACCAGCTGGAGGTACTGCGAGGTGAAGAGGGCGAAGCCCATCATCGCGAACATCGCGACGGTGTTGACGCTGATCGCGCCGCTGAAGGTGCGGATCCGGAACAGGCTCAGGTCGAGCAGCGGGTTCGCGGCGGTGCGCTGGCGCCGGACGAACGCGCCGGCCAGCAGCAGTCCGGTGGGGACGGCGAGCCCGGGCAGCAGGCTCCAGCCCTCGACGGCGACCGTCTTGATGCCGTAGACCAGCGGCAGGATCGCGGCCAGGGAGAGCGCGGCGCCGAGCAGGTCGAAGCGTCCGGTGCGGCCGGTGGAGCGGTACTCGGGGAGCAGGACGGGCGCGGTCAGCAGCACCAGGGCCATCACCGGGACGGCGAGCAGGAAGGCCGAGCCCCACCAGAAGTGCTCCAGCAGCAGGCCGCCGGCGACCGGGCCGAGGGTGGCCCCGGCGGTCAGGATGCCTCCCCAGGCGCCGAGCGCGATCTGCCGCTGCTTGGGGTCGTGGAACATGTTGCGGATCAGCGCGAGGGTCGAGGGCATCACGGTGGCCCCGGCGGCGCCGAGCACCGCGCGGGCCGCGATCAGCTGGCCGGCGTCGTGCGACCAGGCGGCCAGCAGCGAGGCGCCCGCGAAGCCGGCGGCGCCGATCATCAGCAGCCGGCGGCGGCCGATCCGGTCGCCCAGCGCGCCCATCGTGATGAGCAGCCCGGCCAGCAGGAACGAGTACATGTCCATGATCCACAGCTGCTGGGTGCCGCTGGGCGCCAGCGTGGTGGAGATGTACGGGACGGCGAAGAAGAGCACGCCCATGTCCATGGTGAGGACGAGGGTCGGGAGCAGGAGGACGGCCAGGCCGATCCATGCGCGACGGCCTGCGCGGCCGGTGGTTGCGGTCATGGGGAAGACGGTACGGATGAGTGAGACGCTTGTCTAGTACATATGTGTAAATCGATCGTGCAAGACGATCGTGCAAGACATTCGTCCAGGGCTTCCGTAGGATCGGGGCATGGGAAACCGCGAAGACCTGATGGCCGGCGCCAAGCGCTGCCTGTACGAGAAGGGCTACGGGCGCACCACCGCCCGCGACGTCGCGACCGCCTCCGGCGTCAGCCTGGCCGCGATCGGCTACCACTTCGGCTCGAAGGAGGCGCTGCTCAACGCGGCGATGATCGAGGCGATCGGGGAGATGGGGGAGGCCCTGGGCGCGGTGGTGATCGCCGCCAACCAGGTGTCGGACGACCCCGGGGTGCGCTTCGCGGCCGTCTGGGACGGCCTGCGGGACGTCTTCGTCGAGCACCGCGGGCTCTGGGCGGCCCAGTTCGAGGCGCTCGCCCAGGCCGGACACGCCCCCGAACTGGCGGAGGCCTTCGCGGCGGCGCAGAAGGAGGGCCGGCTCGGGCTGGCCGCGGTCTTCCAGGGGCTGCCCGAGGTGCCGGACACCGAGGAGGAGGTCGTCCGCGGCGCCTTCTACCAGACCCTGCTGGCCGGCTACTGCGCCCAGTGGCTGGCCGCGCCCGAACTCGCTCCCAGCGGACGGGACTTCCTGCGCGGGTTGCGGTTGGTCGGCGACAGCGTGTTCAGCCCGGTGGAGGCCGAGTCCGCTACGCGGTGACGGCCGTCAGCAGCACCACCGAGTCGACGTGCGCGAGCAGCCCGTGCCGCTCCTGCGGGACGGGCTCCAGCCGGCCGGCCGGCAGTTCCAGCCGCCGCCCGGCGATGGTCAGCGAGACCCGGCCGCGCAGGACCTGGACGCTGCCCGCGGTGGGCGGGTTGTGCTCGTCCAGCGCGGTGCCCGCGGTCAGCGCGATCACGGTCTGCCGCAGGATCCCGTCGTGCAGCACCAGGTGGGCGCTGCGCCCGTGCGGGCTCTCGGCCGCAAGGGCGGCGTGCTCCACGGCGAGCCGTTCGAGATCGGGCATCGCGCCGCCTCCTCACTCCGTGTGCCCAGGGTCGCGGACGTCCGGGCCTCCCGCACCCGGAGCGACCGGGGCCGAGCGGTCCGAGGTGCAGGCTCCGCCGGCTGCCCGCATCGTGGAGGCATGGCGACCAACGACAGAGTCATTTCCGGGTTCCGGGTCAACCGCCCGCTGCTGACCGGCGGCGTGGCGCTCACCGCGATCGGCACCGCGCTCAGTGCGGCCGGGACGGTGGTGGTGTGCGCGGCGCTGATCGCGGCCGGGCGCAGCTGGGTGCGCGGCCTGGACACGCCGCCGGCCGCGCTCGCCCAGCGGGCCCTGCGGGAGGCGAAGGTGGCGTCCACGGCGGGCTGGGAGGCCTGGCGTGCCGAGCACAGCTCGCCCAACTGAGCCCACCCGCCCGGCCGGCAGCGGCGAGGCGAGCCGCCGGGGGGGGGCGGCCCGCCGTGCCGTCGGACCGGGACGGGCCTACAGCCCCAGTGACTTGGCGATGATGCTGCGCATGACCTCGCTGGTGCCGCCGTAGATCCGGAACACCCGGTTGTCGGTGTAGAGCCGGGCGATCGGGTACTCCAGGATGTAGCCGTAACCGCCGTGCAGCTGGAGGCACTTGTCGATCACGGTGGAGGCCGACTCGGTGCAGAACAGCTTCACCGCGGCCGCGTCCGCGACGGTCAGCTCGCCGTTCTGGTACAGCTCCAGGGCCCGGTCCACCATCGACTGCTGCGCCACCACCTGGGCCTCGCAGTCGGCCAGGGTGAACTTGGTGTTCTGGAACTCGGCCACCGCCTTGCCGAACACCTTGCGGTCCTTGACGTACTGCACCGCGAACCGCACCGCCGCCGCGGCCGCCGCGTACGCGCCGACGGCGATCGCCAGCCGCTCCTGCACCAGGTTGTGGGTCAGGTAGGAGAAGGCCCTGCCCTCCTCGCCGAGCAGGTTCTCCACCGGCACCCGGACGTCGCTGAACGCCAGCTCGGCGGTGTCCGAGGTGCGCAGGCCGATCTTCTGGAGCTTGCGGCCGACGGTGTAGCCCTCGGAGGAGGTGTCCACACAGAGGATGGACAGCCCGGCCCGGCGGTTCTCCGGGTCGTACGGGGCGGTGCGGCAGACCACCAGGACGAGGTCGGCCAGCACGCCGCCGGTGATGAAGGTCTTGGCGCCGTTCAGGACGTAGTGGGTGCCGTCCTCGGAGAGCCTCGCGGTGGTGGAGATGCCCGCGAGGTCGGAGCCGGCGCCGGGCTCGGTCATCGCGATCGCGGTCATGATGTCGCCGGAGACGAAGCCGGGGAGCCAGCGCCGCTTCTGCTCCTCGTTCGCGTACTCCAGCAGGTACGGCAGCACCAGGCCGGTGTGCACGCCGGAGGAGCCGAAGCTCACGCCCGCCCGGGCGGTCTCCTCGGCGATCACCGCCTGGTACTTGAAGCCGCTCTCGCCCGCGCCGCCGTACTCCTCCGGCACCTCGATGCCGTAGACGCCGAGTGCGCCGAGCTGCCGGTAGAAGTCGCGCGGCGGGTGGCCCTCGGCCTCCCAGCTCTCGTAGACCGGGACGACCTCGTTGGCGATGAAGTCCCGGATGGTCTCCCGGAAGGCCTCGTGGTCCTCGTTGAACACGGTGCGGCGCACGGCGGCGCTCCCTTCGACGGCACCGGCCGGGGCTGCCGGCCGGGGCGGAACGTGCCTGGTGATGGCCCCACAAGTTAATCCGGGGTAGCTTCGGCTGTCCAGAGTGGGCCGGCCGTGAGAGGGCCCTGGGGAGCACGGTCGACGGGGGTGCGAAGTGAATCCTTGCTAGCCTTCCGTCGATGCCGCGCCGGTACCGGAGCGGTACCCGGCCGAAGGGGAGGGGGGCTCGCGATGGTGGTCCGACGGCCGCCCGGGCGGCGCGCCCAGATCCTGGCCGTGGCCGCCGACCGCTTCCACCGCAGCGGCTACCACCAGGTCTCGATGACCGAGGTCGCCGCCGGCGTCGGCATCACCGCGCCCGCGCTCTACCGCCACTTCCGCGGCAAGCCCGAACTGCTCGACCGCGCTGTGCGGTTGGGCCTGGACGCGCTCGCCGAAGGACTGCGCCCGGCCCGCACCACCGCCGAGCTCGGCACCGCGCTGGCCGCCGTCGCGGTCGGCCACCGCCCGCTCGGCACCCTGGTGCAGCGCGACGCCCGGCTGCTGCCGCCGGCCCGGCGGGCGGCGCTGCGCCGCGAACTGCGCGCCGACGTCGCCCTGATGGTCGCCGTGCTGCGCGCGGAACGGCCGGAACTCGCCACAGGGGACGCCGAGTTGCTCTGCTGGTCGGCACTCTCGGCCTGCGCCGGGCTCTCCTACCAGTCGGCGGCGCCGCAGCCCCGACGGGCCGAGGCGCTGCTGCGCGAGATGGTCGCGGCCGTTCTCGGGGTCTCCCTGGAGGGTGCGGTCGCAGGGCCCGCCGCCGTACCGGTGCCGGAACCCGGGCCGCGGGCGCGCCGGGAGGAGCTGCTCGCGGCGGCCGTGCGGCTGTTCCACCAGCGCGGCTTCGACAACGTCAGCACCGACCAGCTCGGCGCCGCCGTCGGCATCTCCGGCCCCAGCGTGTACCGGCACTTCGACAGCAAGGCCGAGCTGCTCGCCGCCTCGCTGGTGCGCAGCCGCGAGCGGCTCTGGCACGAGGTGGACGGCGCGATCGCGGCCGCCTCCGGGCCCGGGGCGGCGCTTGAGGCCGGGCTGGGCGCGTACGTCGGCTTCGCGCTGCGCAACGGGGACTACCTGGGTGCGATGCTCAGCGAGACGGAGCGGCTGGCCCCGCCCGACCGCCGGGCCGCGGTGGACTTCCGGCGGGACTTCCTGCGCACCTGGGTCGGGCTGCTGCGGCAGGTGCACCCCACGTGTGACGCGGCGGCCGCCCGGATCCGGGTGCACGCGCTGTTCGCGCTGGTCAACGACGGGGTGCGGAACCGTCCGCACAGTGCCCGGCCGGACCTCGGGGACTGCCTGCTACGGCTCGGCCGGGCGGTACTCGGTCTCTCCTGAGCGGGGCACCGGGGCCGGGGCCGGCGGCGGACGTGCGGGGGGTGGACGAATTCCACCGAACGGGTGGCGGTTCCCCCGACAGTGGAGGATCGGTCAATTAAGAGTTGACTACATTCCGTCATTTCGTCATTCCGTCAGGAAGGCGTCAAGAAGAAAGAAATGGTCGCCAGATAGTCGCACTGGCACACTGGGGACCCATGTCTGATGGTGCCCCGCCCGAGCCCACCC
This sequence comes from Kitasatospora sp. NPDC057542, assembly GCF_042801945.1. NCBI lineage: Bacteria > Bacillati > Actinomycetota > Actinomycetes > Kitasatosporales > Streptomycetaceae > Kitasatospora > Kitasatospora sp. NPDC057542. Next base: position 4,390 of record NZ_JBHVFE010000334.1, on the reverse strand, counting down.
CCGCCGAGGAGCTGCGCACGACCGAGGTCGATCTCGGCGGCCTGGTGAACGTCCTCGCCACCCACCTCTACTCCACTCCGCTGGTCGCGCTGCGCGAACTCGTCCAGAACGCGCACGACTCGCACACCCGACGGCTCCTGGAGGACCCGGACGGCGACCACCGCCCGCTGATCCGGGTGCGCGCCGACGCCGCCCGGCGGACCGTCGCCATCGAGGACACCGGCGCCGGCCTCACCGAACCGGAGATCCACTCCTACCTGGCCACCGTCGGCACCGGCTACACCCGGATGCTGCGCGACCTGACCGGCAACCAGGAGCTGATCGGCGCCTTCGGCCTGGGCTTCCTCTCCGCCTTCTCGATCGCCGACGAGGTCACCGTCACCACCACCTCGCACCGCGAGCCGCTGCTCGGGCACCGCTACCGCAGCCGCGGCGGCGAGCAGTACCAGGTCGAGCCGGTGCCCGCCCGGCCCCGCCCCGGCACGGTGGTCGAGCTGGCGCTCAAGGCCGAGCACGGCCACCTCGCCGACGAGGACGTCCTGCGCGACGTGCTCGGCCGCTACTGCGTGCTGCTGCCGATCCCGGTCCACGTCGGCGAGGACGAGCGGCCGGTCAACTCCGTCGAGGTGCCCTGGCGGCGATCGGCCCTCCCGCCGGCCACCCCGGCCCTCGGCCGAGACGACTCGGGTGGCCCCTCGGACGGTGAGCAGTACGCCGCCCGGATGCGCTTCGCCACCGCCTTCGGCCGCCGCTTCGAGCCGCTCACCGCCTTCCCGGTGCACCCGGTCGAGGGCGTCACCGACGCGGCCGGTCTGCTCTGGGTCCAGGACGGCGGCACCTACGGCAGCAGCGACAACCGCGACCTCGCCGTCTACCTGCGCGGCATGCTGCTCGCCGAGGACGCCCGCGACCTGCTGCCCCGCTGGGCCGGGTTCATCGGCGGCGTGGTCGAGTCCAACCGGCTCACCCCCACCGCCAGCCGCGAGGACCTCCAACGCGACGAGCACTACCACGCGCTCCGGAAGGTCCTCACCGACGCCATCGTGGACGGCCTGTACGAGACCGCCCGGCTGCGGCCCGCCGCCTGGCGCCGCATCCTCACCCGGCACGGCAGCGACCTGCTCGGCGCCGCGCTCTGCGACGAGCGGCTGTTCACCCTGCTCGCCGACGACGTCCCGGTGCCCACCTCGCAGGGCGACCTCACGGCCGGCGCGCTGCGCGCGGCGGGAGGCGGCGCGGTGCACGTCGCGCTCGGCAGCGGCGGCGGCTTCGAGGAGATGCTGTACCGGGCGATGCGGGTGCCGATCGCGCGCGGCGACCGCTACGCCGTCCTGCCGTTCCTGCGCCGCTACGCCCAGCTGCGCGGCTGCCGGGTGGTCGAGCTGGGCAGCGAGCAGGGCAACCGCGAGCTGTTCCGCGACCCGGAGCGCCCGCTGCCGGAGCACGAGTCGGCCTGGCTGGCCGGCGCCCTCGCCGACCCGGGCGAGCAGCTCGTCCCGGCCCGCTTCGACCCGCCCGGCCTGCCGCTGGTGCTGGTGCCGGACCGCGAGGCCGAGTTGAAGGCCCGGATCGAGGACGACCAGGCGGACGCCCGGATACCGTCCGCCGCCCTGTGGCTGGCCCGCGCCTTCACGGCCCGCACCGACGGTGGGGTCCGGGCCCGGCTCTACCTCAACCTGGCCAGTCCGGCGGTCCAGGACCTGCTCGCCGCCTACCGCCGCGGGCACACCGGCAGCGCGACCGCGGCCGGGCTGCTCCGCTCGATCAAGGTGATCATGGCCGCGGCCTCGTCCGGCCCCTCGGAGGGCGACCTGACCACGGCGCTGACCGGCATCGGCACCGCGGTCTCCGCCCTGACCGCCGCCGTCCCGGCCGGCCTGCCGGAGGTCCCGGACAGCCCCGGCGCCCTCGCGGAGGAGTCGTGACGGACGGATTGTCAGGGGTGTGCGGTAGACAACTCATCAGCACGACGCAGGGGGAACAGGCATGACCACCAACATCTGGGCCTGGGTGCGCGACACCCACCGTCAGCTGGCCGAGGCCGGTCACCACCGGCTGGCCGACGCCATCATCGAGCTGCCCGAGCACGCCACCGAGGGGCGCAACGAGCAGCTGGACGCGCTCTACCCGGAGGCGGTGGCCGCCGCCCGGGCGCTCGGCCTGCCCTGGGTCGAGGTCTACCTGCGGCACTGGCGGATGCAGAACCTGCTGAACAAGCGCCAGCAGGGCGAGGCGGTGCTGCCCGAGGCGGTCGACCTGCTGGACTTCGCGCACCGGGAGGAGACGGCGGGCTGCCCGCAGTCCGTCTGCGTGGTGCAGGACTTCGCGATCTGCCACGCCCGGATCGACGGGCCGGGGTACGTGGCCGAGCGCCTCGCCGTGGTCGGCGAGACGCTGGACCGGATCGAGCCCGCCCGGGCCTGCTACGACTGCCTCTCCCGCGAGTACTCCGACGCCCTGGAGGACGACGGCCGGGCGGCCGAGGCGCTGGACTACCTGGACTCCGCGGCCAACCGGATGCGGGCGGCCGGCCAGCCGGTCTCGCTCCGCTTCCACCAGGCCCGGGCCGGCACCCTGCACCTGCTGGGCCGGCACGAGGAGGTGCTGGAGCTGCTGGACACCGCCGAGCGGGCCGAGCAGGCGCAGGGGCGCCGGCTGGACGAGCGCGACCAGCGCTGGGGCGCCCTGCTGCGGGCCCGCGCGCTCGCCGCACTCGGCCGCACCGAGGAGGCGCTCGCCCTGCTGCCCGGGCGGGCCGAGGCCGAAAAGCACGCCGACCTGCGCGGCGCCTGGACGCAGACGGTCGAGCTGCTGGTCGCGGCCGGCGCCCGGGAGAACGACGCCGAGCTGGGCGCCGTACTGGCCGGCTGGGTCGGCTACCTGGACGGCGTCGGCGCGCACCGCCCGTGCGTGGACCTGCTGCTGGCGGCGGGTCGGCTCGCGCTCGCCCGCGGCGCCCGCACGGTGGCGCTGACCCTCGCCGCGACGGGGGAGCGTAAACTCGCCCGGTTGCGTCGCACCGACGGCGTGTCGGAGCAGGTCGCGGCACTGCGCGCGGCCGCCGAGGCACTGCCGGAGCCCGAGCTGCCCGTCCCGCCGGGCGAGCTGACGGCGCACCTGGCCGAGATCCAGGTGCCCTATGAGACCGGCGCCGACCTGCTCTCCGTCGCCCTGGACCGGTACCGGGGTGAGCAGGCCGGCGCCACCGAACTGGCGGTGCTCCTGGCCACCGTGCTGGGCGGCCTCGGCCACGCCCGTGCCGCGGCCGACCTGCTGTGGCGGTACGTGGAGGACGACCCGGCGGACCGCGAGCTGACCGGCGCGCTCGGCGAGATGCTGATCGAGGCCCGGGACGCCGAGGGCGTACGCCGCCTCGCCGACCGGGTGGCCGTCTCCGCCCCGGCCGACGGGCACTGGACACGTGCCCGGTGGGCCGCCGCCGAGGGCCGCTGGGCCGAGGCGCTGGAGCAGTGCCGGGCGATCCTGGCGCTGGACGACAAGGTGCTCAACACCCGCCGCCTCGCCGCCCACGCCGCCACCGAGCTGGGCGACCACGCCACCGCGCAGCGGCTGTACCTGGAGCTGCTGGAGCGCGCGGTGCCGGCCGGGGACGCCGGTGATGAGGACGGCCACCGGACGGTCCAGGAGCCGGACCTGTGGCACCTGATCACCGCGGCCAGCGCCAACCGGGACTGGGCCGTGGTCCGTTCCACCGGCGCGCTGCTCGACATCGAGTTCGACGAGCCCGAGGGCCCGGTGGACGAGGAGTGGCAGCTGGTCAGCATCCGCGCCACCCGCACCAACGGCGCGACGTCCGACCTGCCCGCCCTCCGGACGGGCCCGGCCACCGCCCGCATCCTGCCGGTGCTCGGCGACGACCTGACGCTCAACCACGGCGACGTGGTGGTCTTCGCCCCGGCCCTGCTGGAGCGCCCGCCGGCCGAGGACGCCCCCGAGGAGGAGCGGCAGCACTGGCGCCCGGTGTTCGGGCTGCTCACCCTGCTCGACCCGGCCGGGTACACCACGTACTGGATCGACGGCGGCCGGCCCGGCGACGAGCCGTGGTCGGTCCTGCGCGAGGAACTGCACGAGGCCGGGTACGCGGTCTGGGTGTACAGCGGGGACCAGTACCGGATCACCGACCCGACGGAGGACGGCGACACCCTGCCCGGCGTCTACGCGGCCCTCGGCGTTCCGCCGACCGCCTCGGCCGCCGAGGCCGACGCCCTGCTGCACCGGCTGACCGGCGGCTGGCCGCACCCGCTCGCCTGGCCGGAGCTGGCCAAGGCGGCCGGCGCGGACCTCTCCCGGCACGAGGAGATCGTCGAGCGCTACGGGCTCTGACCACCCTCGACCGCGCCGCGGCCCCGACGGGCCGGTCCTCCAGGGC
>NZ_JBHVFE010000333.1:0-10259 GCF_042801945.1 Kitasatospora sp. NPDC057542 | reverse complement strand
CGGTACGACCGGTCGCGGGGCCGTCGGCGTTCCCGGCACCGGCCCTCAGCGTTCGAGGGCGTCGAGCCACCGGCCGAACAGGGTGCGGACGGCTTCGGCGGCCTCGACCTGGGGGTTGTGGCCGGCGCCGTCGAGGACGGTGGCGGCCATCCGGGGGTAGTGGTCGAGCAGGGCGAGCTGGTCGCGCCAGCCGACCAGGGCGTCCTGCCGGGTGGTGACCAGCAGGTGGTGGCCGCGGTGCTGCGGGGCCCGGTGCTCGGGCCAGTGCGGCAGCAGGAAGTCGGCTTCGAGCTCGGCGGCGGCCGCCCGGTCGTGCGCCTGCCAGCCAGGCCGGACGTACCGCTCGAAGAGCTCCCGACTCGCCTCGGTGTGACGGGCCATGACGTACCGGAACAGCTCGCGGTCGGCGGCCGGGAGGCGGGCGAGGAGGTCGTCGTCGCGTTCGACCACGGACTCCTCCGGCAGGGCCCGGTCGGCACCCCAGCGCACCACCGGCACCAGCAGCGCCGAGCCCAGCACCTGCTCACCGAACCGCGCGGTCACCGCCCGGGCCGGCTGGCCGCCGAAGGACTGCCCGACCACGGCGAAGGGCCGCCGACCGACCCGGTCCCCGATCCACCCGGAGACGGCCTCGGCCAGGGCGCTCGCCGAGGCCGGGCCCGGCAGCCGGGCGCTGGTGCCGTGGCCGGGGAGGTCGAGGTAGAGGCGCTGCCAGCCGGGGCGGTCGGCGAGGGCGGGTTCGAGCGGGAGCAGGACGCGGTGGTCGACGGTGTAGCCGTGGATCAGGACGATCGGGGTGCCGTCGCCGAAGGCGGTGTGGTGGATCGCGGAGTCGGTCATGACAGCAGCGTGCGACCGTGACACCGGTGGCAAGGTCAAGCGGCGGGTCCGACGGCCGGGCCGGGCGCCGGGTCGAGCGACGGCCGGGTGGGGCGGTGGGTCGGACTGCCGGGTCCGACGGCCGGGCAGGGCGATGCGTCGGGCGACGGCCGGGTGGGGCGCCGGGCCGGGCGGCCGGGTTCAGGAGAGGCTCTTGACCACGTCCAGGTACTCCCGGATGGCGTCCCGGTTGCGCGTCAGGCACAGGATCCGGCGGGTCATCCGGTCCGTCTCGGACTCCAGGGTGGCGAGCATCTCCGGTGTGGCGTCGGCGAAGTGGATCGTCCGCGGGGTGTCCAGGCAGGGCAGGATCTGCTTGATGATCCGGGTCGGCAGCCCCGCGTCCAGCAGTCCGCGGATCTGCAGCACCCGGTCCACGAGGTACTCGTCGTACGAGCGGTAGCCGTTCGCCTCGCGGCTCGGCGTGATCAGCCCCTGCTGCTCGTAGTAGCGCAGCAGGCGCGGACTGGTCTCCGTCCGCCGGGCGAGTTCGCCGATGCGCATGTGTGACCATCCTCACCCCGGGCCGGTGCCGTCCCGGCTGGACCCTGACACGGATGTCAACGATAGACGATCGGGCCCATGTCCACTCCTGAACTCCGCATCCCCGACCGGCCGGTGGCCCCCGCGCCGAGGCTGCCCTGGCCGGCCCTGCTGGCCATGAGCACCGGCGGATTCGTCACGATCATGACCGAGGCCCTGCCCGCCGGAGTGCTGCCCGCGATGAGCGCCGACCTCGGCGTCGGCCAGTCCGCCGCCGGGCAGTCCGTGACGCTCTACGCGGTCGGCTCCATCGCGGCCGCCATCCCGCTGACCGCCGTCACCGGACGCCTGCCGCGCAAGCGCCTGCTGCTCGTCTCCGTCGGCGGCTTCGCCGTGGCCAACGCCGTCACCGCCGTGTCGCCGAGCTACCCGCTCACCATGGCCGCCCGGTTCGCGGCCGGCCTGGTCGCGGGGCTGCTCTGGGCGCTGCTGGCCGGGTACGCCCGGGGCATCGTCGCGCCCGAGCAGCGCGGACGGGCGATGGCCGTCGCCATGACCGGCTCGACGGTCGCCCTGTCGGTGGGCGTGCCCGCGGGCACCCTGCTGGCCGGACTGGTGGGCTGGCGGTCCACCTTCGGGCTGATGAGCGCGGCCGCCGTGGCGCTGACCGGCTGGATGCTGCTCGTGCTCCCGCAACCCCCCGGCCGATCCGGCCGGTCCCGCACGCCCGTCCGGCGGGTGCTGCGGATGCCGGGCGTGACCGCCGTCCTGGCCGTCACGGCGACCTTCGTGCTCGCCCACAACGTCCTCTACACGTACGTCGCGGCGCTGCTCGCACCGTTGGGGCTCGACGGCCGGACGGACACCGTCCTGTTCGTCATCGGGCTGTCCTCGCTGGCGAGCGTCCTCGGCACCGGCGCCCTGATCGACCGGTACCTGCGCCCCCTGACCATCGCCGCCTCCGCCCTCCTCGCCGTCGCGGCCCTGCTCCTCGCCGCCGCCCTGCTCGGCTCGACCGGCTGGCCCGCCTACGCCGCCGCCGCGGTCTGGGGCCTCGGCTTCGGCGGCGCCGCCACCCTCCTGCAGACCGCCGTCGCCGACGCGGCCGGCCCGGCCGGGGACCTCGCCCAGTCCCTGCTCGTCACCTGCTGGAACCTCGGCATCGCCGTCGGCGGTCTGGCGGGCGGCCTGCTCCTCGACCACGCCGGACCGTCCGCCCTGCCCTGGTCCGCCCTCGCCCTCCTGGCCGCCGCACTGGCCACCACCCTCGGCGCACGACGGCACGGGTTCCCGGAGGGTGCCACTCGCACGTGTGAAATCGACGCACATTCCCCGTAATCGCCGCACGGTCCGCTCCACCGTGAGTCGTATGACAGCCAGGGTCCCCATCCGACAGCTCCAGCAGCACGCCAGCGAGTTGATCGACCGGGTCGCGGCCGGCGAGCGCGTGGAGATCACCCGCAACGGCCGACTGATCGCCGTCCTCGCGCCGCCCGACCCCGAGCAACGGGTACTGGAGGACCTCGTCCGCGGCGGCACCATCGACCCGGAGAACGCCGCCACCGCGCGCGGCCTGGCCGACTGGACGTTGCCCGAGTCCGGCGCCGGACTCGGGTCGGCCGCCGACGCCCTGCACGCCGTGCGGGAGGAGGACCATTGATCCACCTCGACTCATGCGCGATCCTCAAGCTCCTGGTCCCTGAGAACGAATCCACTGCTCTGCGCACATGTCTCTCCTCGCACGGCTCCGAGGGTCATGCGACCAGCGCACTGGCCCAGGTCGAGGTGCCACGCGCACTGATCCGGATCGGCGCACCACGGGATGTGCCGGACACGTCGACCGACCTGCTCGACCGGCTGCTCCGCATCCGGCTCTCCGATGCCGCCCTCCGAGCCGCCTGCCGGTTCCCCACCCGGCACCTCCGCACCCTCGACGCCATTCACCTCGCCAGCGCCGAGCACCTGGAGCACGCGCTCACCGCCTTCGTCACTTACGACAAGCGTCTGGCCGACGCAGCGGAGGAGCGCGACCCACCGGTGATCACGCCGGGTCAGCCAACTGGTTGCCGATAGGCGGATGTCCGGCCGCCCCGGGGCGGCCGGGGCGCCCGGCACCACCTGGGCCGCCGCCGGATGCGGGCTACCTTCCCGCGCCCCGAGCGGCGACGAAGCCGTCCGGTCGGGCGGCGACCTGACGCAGGGCGTCGATCGAGCCCAGGGGGTCGTCGGGCAGTTCGAGGCCGTCGTCGGCGGCGGGCAGTTCGAGGACCTCGTGGGCGGCCGCGTCGGCGGTCGGGCGGCCCCACATCCGGTCGGCGCCGCCGCCGACAAGGAGGGGCGGGGCTTCGGTGCGGTGGAGGGCGCGGGCGACCCGGTCGGCGGTTGGGACGTGAAGAGTTGTCAACCCTGACCATCGTCACGGTCGTTGCCTGACTTTCTGGTCGGGCGGAAAGGGCCCGTCGGCTTCTACCGTCCGGACCATGACGTACACGGACAGGAAACCCAGGAATTCCCGGGCAGCCGGAACGAGCAGAACCGCGCGGGCGAACAGGGCAGCCGCCAAGCCCAGGCCCGTACTGGCCGTGGCCCTGCTCTGCGCGGGGGCCGGGGTGGTGGCGTGGCTGGCGCCCGAACGCAATGGCGGCGCGGAGCCGCTGCGGGTGCTCACGGGGTGGTCGGCCGGCGGCTACCGACGGGTGGCGGAGGCCGTCGGGGACGCTCCCCACGTGGTGGCCTCGGCGGCGGCGCCGGCCACCGAGGCCGGGCTGGTGGTGCTCGGTCTGCTGCTGGTGCTCTGCTGGTGGACGGCCCGTGGCCGCCGGGCCGCCGGGCAGGTCGCCGGGGTGGTGCTGGCCGGTCTCGGCACCGTGCTGGCGTACGGGGCGAGCGAGGTGCTGAAGGTGTTCCTCGACGAGGAGCGGCCCTGCCGGGCGCTGGCCGGATTGCCGGGTTCGGCCGTCGCCGAGTGCCCACCGCCGGGCGACTGGTCGTTCCCCAGCAACCACGCCACGCTCGCCGTCGCGCTGGCGACGGGGCTGGTGCTGCTGCGGCCGCGCTGGGCGCTGCTCGTCATACCCGTCGGCGGCGCCACGGCCGCGCTGCGGGTGGCGGCCGGGGTCCACTACCCGCACGACGTGCTCGCCGGCGCCACGCTCGGCGGCACGGTCACGGCGGCCGTGCTCGTCGCCCTGCTGCCGGCGGCCACCACCGCCGTGGCCGCCCTGGCCGGGGTGCCCGTCCTCGGGCGGCTGCTCCTGGCACCCTGCGCGGCGGCCTCAGTCCCGGGGTCCGCCGGCGCAGGTCGCACCGAGGGTCAGCCCGGCCTCGTGCGCGAGGACGGCGGCGGCAGCCCGGTTGGTCACGCCCAGCCGCGCCAGGATGGAGCTCACATGGGCCTTCACGGTGCCTTCCACCACCCCCAGCCGGCGGGCGATCTGACCGTTGGACAGCCCGGCGGCGATCAGCGTCAGCACGTCCCGTTCCCGGGTGGTCAGGGCGGCCACCTGCTCCCGGGCACCGGCACGCCGGTCGGCGGGGCCGCCGGCCCCGGTGGCAGCCAGGTGGGCGACCACCCGGGCGGCCACCTTGGGTGAGAGGTAGGCGGCCCCTCCCGCTACCGCATGCACCCCGGCGAGCAGCTCCTCGGGCTCACCGGACTTGATCAGGAAGCCGTTCGCGCCGCCGCTGAGCGCGCGCAGGATGTAGTCGTCCTCACCGAAGGTGGTCAGCATGAGCACTCCGGTGGCCAGGCCACTCCGGCGGATCTCGGCGGCGGCCGTGATGCCGTCCGCCCCGGGCATCCGGATGTCCAGCACGGCAACGTCCGGCCGGTGGCGCCGGACCAGTTCGACGGCCTCCCGGCCGTCCCCGGCCTCGGCAACGATCTCGATGCCCGGGTCGGTGGCGAGCACCGCGCGCAGCCCGGCGCGGATCATCGGCTCGTCGTCGGCGAGCAGCACCCTGATCGGTGCGGTGGTCATCGGCGGCTCCTGTCGGTCGCTCGGTACGGAGGTGGTGAGAAAAGGGAAGCGCGTCAGTAGGTCAGGAGACGAGCACGTCGCGCGAGACCAGCCGGGAGTCCCGGAAGCAGAGCCGATAGGCGTCGCCGGCCCGGTCCACGAACAGCTCGGCGGTGATGGCGTAGTACGCGCACGAGACCCCTTCCCCCGACGGCGGCGCGGGCGTCGACGGCCCGCTCGGCGGGCGGTACGGCAGCCGGTGGCCCGGCAACAGCCGCTCGACCGCGGCCTGGTCCTGCCCGACCTGGAGGGAGGCGTAGACCTCCGGGCCCAGCACCGACAGGCCGACCACGTAGAACGTCCATACTCGCAGCGCGACGGTCAGCAGCACGGCCGTCGCCAGCGGGACGAGCACCACGGCGGCCAGCGTCCGACCCACCGTACGCCGGGCCCGGCGCAGTTCGCGCACCGGCCACGGCGGGGCGGTGGGCGCCGCCGGGACGGGCCCGGCGGCACGGCGCGGCAGGTCGGCCACGACCTCGAACCCGCCGTCCGGACGGGCCCTGTGGGTGAAGGCGCCGCCCGCGAGCCGGACGCGTTCGGTCAGCCCGACCAGGCCGCGACCGCCGGTGGGCGTTGCGCTGCGCGGGGTTGACGCGGATACCGAGGGCCCCGTCCCGGGAACGGCGGACGCGGGCGCGAACACAGGTGCAGGCGCGGGGCCGTTGGCCACCCGGACCCGGGCACCGTCTGCCGAGTACGCCACCTCCACGACGACGGGCGCCCCCGGCGCGTGCTTGGCGGCGTTGGTCAGTGCCTCCTGCACCACCCGGTACGCGGCGTGCTCGGAGGCACGCGGGAGCCCGTCCGGTTCGCCGGTGATCTCCGAGCGGACATCCAGGCCTGCGGCAGCCGCCTCGGCGACCAGGTGCGGAACGTCCGAGTCGGCCGGTCCGTGGGCCGCGGGGGTGCCGCCGACGCCCTCGTCCCCGTCGCGCAGGATGCCGATCACCTCGCCGAGCCTGTCGATGGCGGTGGCCGCGCCCGCCCGGATCTCCTGGACGGCCTCCCGGTGGGGCCGGGCCAGGTCGGGGGCGAGCTTGAGGGCCCCGGCACGCAGGGCGATCAGGCTGAGGTCGTGCCCGAGGGCGTCATGCATGTCCTGGGCGATCCGGGCCCGTTCGCGCAGTCGGGCCTGCTCGGCGACCAGCTGCTGCTCCCGCTCCAGCCGCTCGGCCCTCTCCCACCCGGCGCGCACGAGCTCCTGCGACTGCCGCCAGAACCGGCCCAGCAGCCACGGGCCCATCCCGGTGCTCACGGCGAGCGCGACGAACCGCAGGCCCAGAACGATCCAGGAGGGCACCGACCCGATCACCAGCACGCCGGCCGCGACCAGGACGGCGAACACCACCGCCGCCGGCCGCACCCGCTCCACTCGCAGTCCGGCCAGGAAGGAGAATCCGATCGCCGGCAGCGCCCACCAGAGGCTCGTGACACCGAACCCGATACACACGGACGCCACCACGGGCAGCGCCATCCCACTCATCCGCATGCCCACGACCCTACGAGGGCCGCCTGCGCACCGGATCTGTCGAAAGTCATGCCCGAGGCGCACCGCGCCACCACGCCACCACGCCACCGACGAGTCGGTCGTCCACGGCGTGACCGAGGAACTGACGGCCGCCGAGCTGCCGGAGCAGGACCTGGCGAAGGCGTCCCGGCCGCACCTCACAGCGGCCGGCCGCGCCCGGCACGAGCGCACCACCACCGGACCGCCGAGATCACCGCCCGTCCGTACGCCGGCATCCCGACGAGCGCCTCAGCGGCACAGCGCGGTGTCCACGACGGCTTCGAGGTGTCGGGTGACGGCGTCGTCGGCCGGAACGATGGTCACCGCGATGTTCACGGCGCGGCCGTCGTCGGTGGCGCCGCCCCGGGTCTCGTAGCCCGGGATGTCGCCGCCGTGCCCCCAGTAGACCCCGCCGCAGGAGAGCGGCCGGCTGAAGATGCCCAGTCCGGAGCCGATGCCGGTGTCCCCGACCGGGACGGTGGTCCGCATCTGGGCGAGCTGGGCCGCAGGCAGCAGGCGGTCCGGGATCAGCAGCTCGGTGAAGAACCGGTCGAGGTCGGCGTTGGTGGAGATCATCTGACCGGCCGCCCAGCCGGCCGACGGGTCCAGCTCCGTGAAGTCGGCCAGCGGCCCGGACGCGGAGTCCCTGCGGTAGCCCTTGGGGTGGGCTTCCCGGATGGTCCGGTCGCCCACGGCCGGGAAGTAGGTGTGCCGTAGCCCGATGCGCCGGACGATCCGCCGGTCGATCTCCTCGGCGAGCGGCCGGCCGGTCACCCGCTGGACGATCAGGCCGGCCAGCACGTAGTTGGTGCTGCTGTAGCCGAACCTCGCCCCCGGCGCGAAGACGGGCTCCTGCCGGAGGGCGATGTCCAGCAGTTCCCGGGGCTCGAAGTACCGGTACCGGAGGGAGGCTTCGTCCAGCTGCCCCTCGTAGTCGGCCAGGCCGCTGGTGTGCTGGAGGAGCTGCCGGACGGTGACGCCCCGTCCGTCGACGCCCTCGCCGCGGACCAGGCCGGGGAGGTAGGCGTCGACGGAGGCGTCGAGGTCGATCTTCCCCTCCCCCACCAGCTGGAGCACGACGACGGCGGTGAAGGTCTTGGTGTTGCTGCCGATCCGCACCTGCCCGCCGGCGGGGACCCCGGCGCCGGTGGCCAGGTCCCCCACCCCTGCCGTGTGGTCACGGGTCCTGCCCCGCCCGTCCCGGACGGTCGCGAGCGCGGCGGGCACCCCGTCCGTCCGCACCAGCGCGTTCAGCCCCTGCTGCACGACGTCGGGTGAGGCCGCGGCGGACACGCCGGACGGTGCCAGCACCCCGACGGCCACGGCGGTCGAGAGCGAGAGGGCGAGTGCCATGTGGCGGATCCGTGAACGGCGCACGAGTCAACTCCTGTGGAATCGTGGGGAGCAGGGAACTCCCCGGTCACGATCGCCAGTCTCGTCGCGCGGCGGACGGCCGGCCTCCCCCGATCGAGGGAGCGCCTTCGCCCTCGGCGTCAGGGCCGGCCGGGCCCGCGAAGCGGCAGCGTCCGGCTGTAGACGACGCTCGTGGTGGTGCTGCCGAAGCCGGCCAGCTCGTCCACGAGGGTTTCCAGGTGCTCCATGGAGGTCGCCGCCACCTTCAGGGTGTAGCAGTCGTCGCCGGTGGTGCGCAGGCACTCCAGGATCTCCCGCCGCTCGGCGAGCAGTCGGCGCAGCGGCTCGTGCCGGTTGCCCGGGTACTTCAGCCGGACGACGGCGAGCACCGGGTAGCCGACCTTCGCCAGGTCCACCGTGGCGTGGTAGCCGGTGATGACGCCGAGCGACTCCAGGTTCCGCACCCGTTCCGTGGTCGCCGACGGGCTGAGGGACACCCGCCGCCCCAGCTCGCTGAGGGAGACACGGGCCTCCCGCTGCAGCTGCCCGATGATCGCCCAGTCGGTGTCGTCAAGATTCACGGCCATTCCACGAATCTACCGGGAGAACCACGGCAGACAACGGCCAGGACCGGGAAGAGGCCGTTCCTTCCGCCATGATCACGCGGATAGCCTCGGAGCATGCAACTTGGCGTCAACGTACCGAACTTCGGGCCGGGTACCGACCCCGGCGTGCTGCGCGAGTGGGCCCGGACCGTGGAGGGCCTCGGCTTCGGCCTCCTCATGGTGTCGGACCACCTGGCGGTGACCCCGGACGTCGCCGAGCGGTACCCGGAGCCGTTCTACGAGCCGTTCACCACGCTGTCCTGGCTCGCCGGGACCACCACCGGACTGCGGCTGGGCACGACCGTGCTCGTCCTGCCCTACCGGAACCCGCTGCTGGTGGCACGGATGGCCGGCACCCTCGACCGGCTCAGCGGCGGCCGGTTCGTCCTCGGAGTCGGGGTCGGCTGGGCGCGCCAGGAGTTCGACGCCCTCGGCGTGCCGTTCGGCGCGCGCGGCAGACTGACCGACGACCACCTGAGCACGCTGCGGGACGCCTGGGCAGGTGAAGCCGGTGAATCCGACCGCCGAACGGTACCGGTCTGGGTCGGCGGCCACAGCGCAGCGGCGCTCCGGCGGGCGGTCCGGTTCGGCGACGCCTGGCACCCGCTGCGGCTCCCCCTGACCCGGATGCGGTCGGTCCTGGCCGAGCACCCGATGCCGGGGTTCGCGCCCCGCATCGCCCTGCGGCTGACCACCACGCCGGTCGACGACCCCGAGCGGCCCGCCGGCGTCGGCACCCTCGACCAGATCCTCGACGACCTGCGCCAACTGCGCGGTCTCGGCGCCGAGACCGTCGTGTTCGACCCCTACCACGGGGCCCCGGAGGAGACCCGTCGGCCACAGGAGGCCTGGCAGACCCTCACCACCGTGGCCACCCACTGGAGAACCGCGTGATCACCGAAGCCGACGAAACCCTGCTGCGCCGGGCCATCGCCATCGCCGCCCACGCGGCCACCCTGGGTGACGCCCCGTACGGCTCCCTCCTGTCCGGCCCGGACGGCGAGATCCTCGCCGAGGCCCACAACACCGTGCGTCGCGACGACGACATCACGGCCCACCCCGAACTGAAGCTCGCCCGCTGGGCCGCCCGTGAACTCTCCCCGGACACGGCCGCGCGCACCACGATGTACACCAGCTGCCAGCCCTGCGGCATGTGCGAGGGGGGCATCCTCCGTTCCGGCATCGGCCGGGTCGTCTACGCACTCTCCACGGAACAACTCGTCGAGCTCAACCCCGACTCGGGCGCCTGGCCGACCGTACCGACGGACGGCCCAGCCCTGCCCGAGGAGGCCCGAGCCCCGATCGCGGCCTACTACCGGTCCAGTTGACCCCGGCCGCCCAGGCCTAGACGAAGATCAGCAGGGGCCGGCAGACGGCCGAGAGAGCGGCCGCCGACCAGCCGAGTGCGGC
>NZ_JBHVFE010000332.1:0-10260 GCF_042801945.1 Kitasatospora sp. NPDC057542 | reverse complement strand
CGGCCGGCGCGATCCGGATCCTGCGTGAGCTGCTGCCGGGCGGCCGGGAGCCCCTGGACGGTGAGCCGTCGCCGGACGGAGCGCGAACCACCGAAGCCGCTACCGACCCGCCCGTCCGGCCCGGCCCGGCCGGCACCACCGCACCGACCCCGACGGCTCGACGTCACCCAAGGTGTCGACTTGGCGGGCCTGGCTCGTCCGGCTATACGCTTGACATGACTGCCAGCGCCCGCCAGGGCTCCCCCTCGGGCGTTCGACCGCAGCGGCCCATGGGCGAATCCGGCGGCGGTCCGTCGCGCGGTGGTCGTCATGAGGGAGAACGGTTCCCATGGACCTCAACACCATCACCGAAGTCGTCCGGCGCCCGCCCGATCGACCCGGCCCGGACTGGCGTGAGGGCGATGCCTGGCTCGCGGGCGGCACGTTCCTGTTCTCCGCCGAGCAGCCGAGCCTGCGCCGCCTGATCGACCTGATGTCCTTGGGCTGGGATCCGCTCGTTCCGAGCGACGCAGGCCTGGAGATCGGTGCGACCTGCACCATCCGCGACCTGTACGCCTTCGAGCCGCCGCGTGAGTGGACTGCGGGTGCCCTCTTCGCCACGGGCTGTGAGGCGTTCCTGTCCTCGTTCAAGGTGTGGAACTCGGCGACCGTCGGCGGCAACATCTGCCTGTCGTTGCCTGCCGGCCCGATGATCACGCTGACGGTCGCCCTGGAGGCCGGGTACGAGCTGTGGGCTCCCGACGGGTCGACCCGTCTCGTCGATGCCCTCGACTTCGTGACCGGCAACAACCGAAACGTCCTCGCACCGGGCGAACTGCTGCGCCGCGTCAGGATTCCGGCGCGCGCCCTGCGGAAACGCACCGTGCACCGCCGCTTCACACTGACCCGGCTCGGCCGCTCGACGGTGTTCCTCATCGGTACCCAGACGCCCGGGAAGAACGACCTGATGCTCACCGTCACCGCCGGCACCACGCGGCCGGTGCGGATCGCCTTCGACAGCATGCCCGACGCGCGGACTCTTCAGCACAGCATCGATGTCATCCCCGCCGACGCCTGGTTCGCCGATCCGAACGGGACCCCGGAACACCGTCGCCACCTGACCAAGCACTTCACCGAGGAAATTCGGCACGAACTCATGGCTGGGGGCCCGGCATGACCTTCCTCGTGAACGGCAGGAGCTTCGACGACGAGCCGCGACCCGGCCAGTGCCTGCGCACCTTCCTCCGCTCGCTCGGCCACTTCGGCGTCAAGAAGGGGTGCGACGCGGGCGATTGCGGCGCGTGCACGGTATGGCTGGACGGCGATCCGGTACACAGCTGCATCACCCCCGCGTTCCGTGCGGACGGTCACGAGGTGACGACGATCGAGGGGCTCGGATCACCGGGCGACCTGCATCCGATGCAGCGACAGTTCCGTGACGCCCCGGGATTCCAGTGCGGCTTCTGCACAGCCGGGATGATCATGACGTCGGCGTCGCTCACCGAGGCTCAGAAGGGCGACCTGCCCCGGGCGTTGAAGGGCAACCTCTGTCGCTGCACCGGCTACCGGGCGATCGAGGACGCCGTGCGGGGCGTCGCCGGCGTGGAGACGGCGGCCCCGGGGAAGGCGGTGGGGACGAGTGTCGGCACGCCGGCGGCCGACGACGTGGTGACCGGCCGCGCCGAGTTCACCATGGACACCCGTCTCGACGGCATGCTGCACCTCAAGGTGCTGCACTCACCGCACGCGCACGCCCGGATCGTCTCGATCGACAAGGCCGCCGCACTCGCGGTTCCCGGCGTGCGCCGGGTCTACACCTGGGAGGACGTGCCGCGCAAGCGCTTCACCACGGCGATCCACACCGACCACCTCGTCGATCCGGACGACACCTTCATCCTCGACGACACGGTGCGCTTCGTCGGCCAGCGCGTCGTGGCCGTCCTGGCCGACACCGTCGCGGCGGCGGAGGAAGGCTGCCGGAGGGTCGTCGTCGACTACGACGTCATGCCGGCCGTGTTCGACCCCGAGGAGGCGATGGCCGAGGGGGCGCCGCAACTGCACGGCGCCCACGACCCCTTCGTCCGGGACCCGGTCCACAACATCCTGGTGGAGATCCATTCGCACATCGGTGACGTCGATGCCGGATTCGCCGACGCCGACGTGATCCACGAGGGCACGTACTCCTCCCCGCGCGTGCAGCAAGCGCACCTGGAGACCCACGGCTCGATCGCCTGGATGGAGGACGGTCGCCTGAACGTCCGTACCAGCTCGCAGTCGCCGTCGATCGCCAAGGTCAAACTCGCGTACCTGTTCGCGCTGCGTCCGGACCAGCTGCGTGTGTTCTGCAAGCGCGTGGGCGGCGCCTTCGGAGGCAAACAGGAGGTGTTCTCGGAGGATCTGGCCGCGCTCGCCACACTGGACACCGGGCGGCCCGTCTGCTTCGAGTACACCCGCGAGGAGGAGTTCACCACGGCCTCGCCCCGGCATCCGATGACGCTGACGGTCAAGCTCGGCGCGAAGGCGGACGGGACGCTCACGGCGTTCCAGGTCCGCAACGTGTCGAACACCGGCGCCTACGGCAACCACGGTGGCGAGACGCTGTACGGGGGAGGCAGCGCCGTCATGATCTACCGCTGTCCCAACAAGAAGTACGACGCCTACGCCGTCTACACGAACACCGTTCCGAGCGGGGCACTGCGCGGATACGGGATGACACAGCCGGCGTTCGCCGTGGAATCGGCGATGGACGAGCTGGCCCGTGCCCTGCACCTCGACCCGCTCGAACTGCGGCGCCGCAACATCGTCCGACCGGGCGATCCGCTCGTCGCCCTGCACGACGGACCCGACGACGTGATGTTCACCGAGGACGGACTCGCCAGGTGCATCGACCTGGTGGACGCCGCGATGGCCCGGACGGCTCACGAGCCGTCACCGGGGCCCGACTGGCTCGTCGGGGCCGGCGTGGCGAGTTCCCTGCACGAGACCGCGCCGCCGACCGAGCACGTCTCGGAGGCCTGGGTCACGCTCGGGGACGACCTGGTGTACGAGCTGGCCGTCGGGACGGTCGAGTTCGGCCAGGGCACCCCCACCGCCCACATCCAGATCGCGGCCAACCAGTTGGGCACGACGCCGGAGCGGATCCGCCTGGTGCAGTCCGACACCGACCGCACGGGGTTCGACACCGGCGCCTTCGCGAGCGCGGGACTCTTCGTGGCGGGCAACGCCGTCCTCCGTGCGGCCAACGCGGTGCGGGACCGGATCCTGGAGTTCGCCGCCGTCCACACGGGCGTCCACGTCGTGATGTGCTCGATGGACGACGACGGCGTCCTCTGCGGCGAGCAGCGCGTGCCGTTGGCGGACCTCGTCGCCCTGGCCCGCGCGCGCGGAATCCGCTTCACCGCCGCCCGCAAGGGCTACGGCTCACCGCGAAGTGTCACCTCCAACACGCAGGGAATCCGCATCGCCGTCCACCGGGTGACGGGCGAGATCCGCGTCCTGTACAGCGTGCAGGCCACCGACGCCGGCGACGTCATCAACCCCGTGCAGGTCCGGGGACAGGTGGAGGGCGGTGTCGCCCAGGGGATCGGCTTCGCGCTGACGGAGAATCACCGGATCGACGCGAACGGTGTCATGGTCAACCCGAACCTCCGCAACTACCGCATCCCCACCTACGCCGACATCCCCCGTACCGACGTGCTCCTGGTGGAGTCCTCGGACTCGGTCGGGCCGATGCGCTCGAAGGGGATCGCAGAGTGCTGCATCAATCCGGTGGCCCCCGCGTTGGCGAACGCGCTCCACGACGCCACGGGTGTCCGCTACCGCGCGCTGCCGCTGACCCCGGAACGGATCTACAGCCGGCTGAACGAGGCCAGGCCGGTGTCGACGGCGCCCGGACCGAAATGAACACCGTGAAGCCCCGGGACGGGGACGCTGCGGCGACGGCCATCATCGGTCTGAGGGTCCGGCCGGGGCTGGAGCACGAGTACGAGGCGTGGCAGCAGGACGTCAACGCCGCCGCCGCCGACTACCCCGGCTACCTCGGCGCGGAGGTCTCCCCGCCGACGTCCCTGCAGCCCGACTGGACCGTCGTCTACCGGTTCGACTCGATCGCCCATCTACAGGCATGGATCAACAGCGCCACCAGGCAGAACCTGCTCGACACCGGCGGCAGGTACTTCGACGGTCCGGGAACCCAGCAGGTCGTCAGAGGCGGCGTGCAGGCACCGGATCCGCTCGTGACCGTCGTGGTCACCCACCGCGTCCACCCCGACCACGTCGAGGAGTTCCTCGACTGGCAGCGGCGGATGAATCAGGAGGAGCGGACGTTCGAGGGCTTTCGCGGTACGGAGCTCTTCCGCCCGATCGAGGGGCTTCAGGACGAGTGGACCACGCTCTACCGGTTCGACAGTGCCGAGCACCTCGACGCCTGGCTGACGTCAGGCGCGCGACGGAAGCTGCTCGCCGAGGGCAGCAGGTTCAACGAGTTCAGGCTTCGGACGATCGACAACTCCTTCGGTAGCTGGTTCGCCTTCGAGGAGAACGGCAAGGAGGCGCCGCCGCCGTCGGAAACCAGAACCGCCATCGCGGTGTGGGTCGGCCTGTACCCGACCGTCGTGCTGCTGACGCTCGCCCTTTCGCCGCTGAGGATGCCGCTCTGGATCGGCCTGCTGGTGGGCAACCTGCTGTCGAGCTTCACCATGAGCTTCCTGACGATGCCCTTCTACGTGAACCCGCTGCTCAAGCGGTGGCTCCGGCCCCCGCCGGGCGAGCCCGCGGCGAGGAACAACCGCATCGGTCTCGGCACCGTCGCCGGGGTGACCGCGTTCTGGGCCGTCCTCTTCTACCTCGTCACGACCCGGTTCTGGACACTGCCCTGACCTTCAGCGGGGCGACCGGGCCGGCAGCGGCTTGAATTCGCCCTCCGCACCGGAGCCGACCACGGAGCCCTGGTGCGGCGAAGGACGGAGGAGCGACGGCCTGCCGGTCAGGACAGGACGCGGGCGATGAGCAGGGCGACGTCGTCGGCGGTGTCGGGGCGGCGCAGGGCGGAGAGCAGGAGGTCGCAGGTGTCCTCCAGGTCCCGGTGGGGGCAGGCGAGGAGGTCGATGAGGGCTTCCAGGCGCTGGTCGATGTCCTGGTCGCGGACCTCGACGAGCCCGTCGGTGTAGAGGACCAGGTCGTCGCCGGCCCGAAGGTGCAGGTCGGTGGTGCGGAAGGGGACGTCGCCGACGCCCAGCGGTGCGCCGGGGTCGAGGTCGATCAGGTGCGGCGGGTGGTTCCCGCGGACCAGGACGGGCGGAAGGTGGCCGGCGCAGGCCAGGCGGCACACGCGGGTGTGCGGGTCGTAGACGGCGAGGAGGCAGGTGGCCATGGCCTCGCCGAGGTCGCGGGTGGTCTCGTCCAGGTGCGTCAGGACCTCGTCGGGGCCGAGTCCCAGGCGGGCCAGGGTACGCGTGTTGGTGCGCAGCTGTCCCATGGTGGCGGCCGCGGTGATGCCGGAGCCCATGACGTCGCCGACGACGAGCGCGGTGCGCTCGCCGGGCAGCGGGATGGCGTCGAACCAGTCGCCGCCGGTCTCGTGCGTGGTGGTGGCGGGCTGGTACCGGTGGGCGATGGCGAGGCCGGGCGGATCGGCGGTGTGGCGCGGCGGCAGCAGGTGGCGCTGGAGGACGAGCGTGGCGCTGCCGCTGGTACCAGCGGGCGTTGTCGATGCAGACGGCGGCGCGGGCGGCGAGTTCGGTGGCCAGCACCATGTCGTCGGCGTCGAACGGGGCGGGGGTTCGGGTCCGCTTCAGGTCCAGGGCGCCCAGGACCTCACCGCGGGCGATCAGCGGTACGGCGAGGTACGAGTGCAGCCCGGCCTGCCGGAGCAGATCGGCGGCGTCGGCGTCGCGGGCGACGCGGGCGACGTCCGGGCCGCGCACCTGCGGGACCAGCACCGGACGGCCGGTGCGCACGCACTGGGCGACCAGCCGCTGCGCTACGTAGCGGGCGACCTCTCCGAGCGGGTCGGCGGCCCGGAGTGCGGGGCTGCGGTCCGCGGCCTTGATCGCCATGGCGCGGAACCGCACCTCGCCCGGGTCACCACCGGGCGCCGGGTCGGCGAGGACGGCGTCCAGAAGGTCGACGGCGGCGATGTCGGCGACCTCGGGCACGGCCACCTCAGCGAGCTCGCGCGCCGTGGTGGGCAGATCGAGGGTGGTGCCGATCCGGATCGAGGCGTCCGCGATCAGCGACAGGCGTCGACGGGCCCGCGCCGCGGTCAACGCCGCCTCGCGCTGCTCGGTGACGTCCACCACCGAGACCGCCACCCCGATGATCCGCCCGGCCTGGTCCTCCAGCCGGTAGAACGAGGCGCTCCACGCGTGCTCCCGGTGCGGATCGGTCGGCCTGATCGCGGTGGTGACCTCGTCCAGCACCGGCTCACCGGACGCCAACACCTCCCGCATGCGCACCTCGATCGCGGTGTCCAGGTGCGGCAGCACCTCACAGGGCGTACGGCCCAGGTGCTCCCCGGAGGGTACGCCGTCGATCCGTTCCAGCGCCGCGTTCACCAGCACGTACCGCAACCCGGTGTCCAGCACGGCGAGCCCGATCGGCGACTGGTCCACCAACCGCGAGGACAGCGCCACGTCCCGCTCCACCCGGCGCAGCGTCCGCTCCTTCGAAGCGATGCCCAGCGCGAACAGGCGGCCCCCCTCGGCCACCAGGCGCATGTTGCGGAACTCCACCCGAACGGTGTGCCCGTCCCGGTGCCGCACCGGGAACACCCCCGCCCACGGCCCCTGCCCGGACATCACGCGGCTGAACAGCTCCAGCACCTGGGGCCGCTGCTCCTCCTCCACCAACAGCTTCGCCGCGGGCCGGCCCAGTGCCTCCTGGCTGTCGAAGCCGAACAGTTCCTCGGCCTGCGGGCTCCACAGCACGATCCGGCCCTGCTCGTCCAGGACCACCGCGGCGACCCCCAGCACGTCCAGCAGCCCGCCGGCGGGCATCGCCGCATCCGCCGGCGCCGGCCGGTCGCCCCCCTGTGCCGTGCTGCGGGCCACTCCCACACTCCTCCCGGGCGCGTGCGGATGGTCTCTCCATCGTCCGCCCCATGTGCGGCACTCGGCCAGCCCGCCCCCGACAGGTGCGAGAAGCCGGTGGAGGTTCCGTTCCGGGACGAACGACAGGTGCGGCGCCACCGCCGTCAACGCACCGCGCCGCCCCTGCGGTGCGGGCCGGGTCGCGAGGGTCGGAGCGCAGGCGCACGGCAACGGCGGTGTCCGGCTCCGCTCGTCGAATCTCCTGGACGGACGCCTGTGGCAGGGCTCGGTCGGACCGACCCGCGGCACCGAGGCGGCGCTCACCCGCGTGGCGTGTCCGACAAGCCGGATGCCGTTGACGTCGCGATGATCGAAGGGGCACCTGCCCCGCCACAGGCTGCGAGACGGGCAGGCCGGCTCTTCAGGCCACCACGACGGTCGGTGCCGCCGGACCCGGGCCCGCCCGACCCGCTCTTCGGCAGCTGGGACGCCGAGGAGACGATGCGCATGCCTGTCGAGCCCGCCGCGGCCCCCGAGGACCCGTTCGCGATCGTCCGCAGCCGTGACTACGTCGCGCTGCTGGTGATGGCGGCCGTGCTGGGCGTCCCGATCTCGGTCGCGGCATACGGCTTCCTCGCCCTCGTCTCCGAACTCCAGTCCCTGGTCTACGACACGCTTCCCAAGGGCCTCGGCTTCAGCGGAACACCGAACTGGTGGGCCGTTCCCCTGCTCGCCGTCTCCGGTGTCCTGGTGGCCCTCACCATCCGGCACCTTCCCGGACGAGGCGGGCACGAGCCGGCCGACGGGCTCAAGACCGGCGGTACCCCTTCGGTGGCGACGGTACCCGGTGTCGCCCTCGCGGCGATCGCCTCGCTCGGCCTCGGCGCCGTCCTCGGCCCGGAGGCCCCACTGATCGCACTCGGCGGCGGCCTGGCCGTCGGTGCGATCCGGCTGGTGAAACGTGACGCCCCTCCCGACGTCCTCGCCGTCGTCGGCGCGGCGGGCGGCTTCGCGGCGATCAGCGAGCTCCTCGGCTCGCCCGTGATCGGGGCGTTCCTGCTGATGGAGGCCTCCGGCCTGGCCGGGTCGATGCTCGGCGTCGTCCTGGTGCCCGGCCTGCTTGCCGCAGGCATCGGCTCGCTGATCTTCACCGGCCTGGACTCCTGGACCGGACTCGGCACCTACTCCCTGGCACTGACACAGGTGCCACCCGCCGACCGGCCGACCATCGCCGCGTTCGGCTGGGCGATCGTCGCAGGCCTCGCCGCTGCCACCCTCGGCGAGGCGGTCCGCCGGTCCGCCCTGCATCTGAAATCACGCGTCCAACGGCGACGGGTGCCGCTCACCGCACTGACGGGCGCGCTCATCGGAGCACTCGCCCTCCTCTACACCGTCATCACCGACAGACCGATCTCCGGAGTGCTGTACTCGGGCGAGACCGCCATCGGCCCCCTCCTGGCCGACCACGCCACCTACTCCGTGGGCACGCTGCTGCTCCTCATCGTGTTCAAGTCGCTCGCCTACGGCGCCTCGCTCGGCGCCTTCCGCGGCGGGCCCGTCTTCCCGGCCCTGTTCGTGGGCGGGGCAGGCGGCCTGGCCATGTCCCACCTGCCGGGCCTGGACGTCACCACGGGCTTCGCCATCGGCGTGGGTGCCCTGGGCGTGGCCATGCTCAGGCTCCCGATGACCTCTGTCCTGCTGGCCACCCTGCTGCTCGGTGCCCAGGGGCTGACCGTGATGCCCCTGGTGATCGTCGCGGTGGTGGTCTCGTACGTGGTGACCCTGCGGCTCGCGCGACGGGAGGCTCCCGCGACCGTCGGGCACACGCCTCCCCGGGCCGGCGTCCCCCTGACGCATCCGCCGTCCGGCGACGACGCCGCGGCGTGAACGGAGGCACCGGGACCTCACCGCGGTTTCGGGGGACGGGCACGACGAAGCTCCTGGCCGTCGGCGGGTGGTCGGTGTTGTCGCGCGCGGAGGTCACGTAGACGTGGCCCGTTGCCGCCGACCGTCAGCCCCTCGGAGTCCGGCGCGCCGGAGCCGCCCGCGAAGCGGATCTGCTTGCCGATCGCGCTCCACGACGGGTCCGGGATCCACTTGCCGTTGCTCTTGACCGGCTTGTACAGCCGGTTCTTGTTCCGGACCGGCCCCCTGACGGCAGGCCCGTCCGCGGGGCCTCCTAACATCGTTTCGCAGTCCTTCGACGGACGCTGCTGCCCGCTCGGCCGTGCGCGCCGTCCAACAGCCAACACGTCAACGGCTCCACCGCCCGGCGACGGAGTCGTGCATCGAGGAGGAACGTTCATGCAAGCCCGGAAGATCGGCGCGGCCGCCGCAACTGCGGTGGCGCTTCTGGCTGCCCGCGACCTCATCCAGAAGAGGCACGCGCTGCTCCGGAACTTCCCGGTGATCGGGCATGCCCGGTACCTGTTGGAGACGATCGGGCCGGAGCTGCGGCAGTACATCGTGACCTCCAACGAGGAGGAGCGCCCGTTCAGCCGTGACCAGCGCACGTGGATCTACGCGTCGGCGAAGGAGGAGAACAACTACTTCGGGTTCGGAACCGAAGTCGACGTCGAGCACGTCCAGGGGCACGCCTACGTGAAGCAGCGCACGTTCGCCGACACGCTGCCCGACATGCACGATCCGCAGGCTCCACTGCCCTCGGCCAAGGTGCTGGGCGGGCCGCGCGGACGCGCCAGGGCGTTCCGGCCGGCGAGCGTGGTGAACATCTCGGCGATGAGCTTCGGATCGCTCTCGGGCGCGGCCATCACGGCGCTCAACAAGGGGGCGGCGCTGGCAGGCACGATGCACAACACGGGCGAGGGTGGCCTCTCGCCGTACCACCGCAACGGCGGTGACCTCGTCCTCCAGCTCGGTACGGCGTACTTCGGCTGCCGCAACGAGGACGGCAGCTTCAACCTTGACAAGCTCAAGGAGGTGGTCGC
The DNA here is from genome assembly GCF_042801945.1 of Kitasatospora sp. NPDC057542. Classification (NCBI taxonomy): domain Bacteria; kingdom Bacillati; phylum Actinomycetota; class Actinomycetes; order Kitasatosporales; family Streptomycetaceae; genus Kitasatospora; species Kitasatospora sp. NPDC057542. The sequence continues at coordinate 305 of NZ_JBHVFE010000332.1, read as the reverse complement.
CGGCGCTCCGGTCAAGGCGATAGAGATCAAGCTCTCCCAGGGCGCCAAGCCGGGGTTGGGCGGGATGCTGCCGGGCGCGAAGGTGACCCCGGAGATCGCCGGGATCCGCGGCATCCCGGTCGGCGAGGACTGCGCCTCCCCGTCGCGGCACACCGCGTTCGGCGACGTCGACTCGATGCTCGACTTCGTCGAGTTGCTCGCCACCGAGACCGGTCTGCCGGTCGGGGTCAAGAGTGCGGTGGGGGAGATGGGCTTCTGGCAGGAGCTGGCCACGCTGATGGCACGTGGTGACCGCGGGGTCGACC
>NZ_JBHVFE010000331.1:0-10279 GCF_042801945.1 Kitasatospora sp. NPDC057542 | reverse complement strand
GTCCGCTTCCCCCGTACCGACGGGGGAAGCGGACGGGCCGCCGTCCTGCGGGCGCTACTTGTTGGTCCGGCCGATCTCCCAGAAGCGGAAGTAGCCGGTGGTGTCGACGGTGGCCTCGACGCCGGTGACGTACGAGCGCGACGCGTAGAAGGACTTGTTCTGGTACAGCGGGATCATCGGCACGTTCTCGGCCTCGATCTGCTGGATCTGCGCGTAGGTGGCGGCCGCGGCGCTGCGGTCGGTCTGCTTGAGTCCCTCCGGCACCAGTCGCTGGCTGATCCGCGGGTCGTCCCAACCGTGGTGGTAGGCACCGCCGTTGACCAGCAGCGGGGCGAGGTAGTTGTCCGGGTCCGGGTAGTCGGCGAACCAGCCGATGACGTACGCCTGGTACTTGCCCTCGGTCCAGCCCTTGCGGTACGAGTCCCAGTCCGACTCCTGGGCGAGCGTCACCTGGAAGAGGCCGCCGGTCTCCAGCTGCTTCTTCAGCGTCTCGGCCTCGTTGCTGCCGGCCCGCGAACGGGACCAGGTGAGGGTGAACTTGACCGGGGTCTGGATCTTGGCGTCGGTCAGGATCTTCTTCGCCTTGGCCACGTCCTGGTCGCCGTAGCGGTCGAAGAAGGCCGTGGTGTGGCCGGGCAGGCCGGCCGGGACCAGGGAGTAGAGCGCCTGGACGGTACGGGCGAAGACGTCGCGGGCCAGCGCCTTGCGGTCCATCATCTGGGCGGCGGCCTGGCGGACGGCGACGTTGCTCATCAGCGCGTCCTTGGTGTTGAACACCAGCGTGCGGGTGTCGTTGCTGTCGCCCTCGGCCACCTGGAGGTCGGTCTTGCCGCCCTGCTGGTCGGAGCGGACCTGGGCGGCGGTGTTCGGCTCCAGGCTGTTGTCGGTGAGGTCGACCTCGCTCTTGTCCAGCGCGGCCTTCAGGTCCTCGGCCTTGTCGAAGTACCGCACGGTGAACTTGTTGTTCCGCAGCTTGGCCTCGCCGCTGTACTTGTCGTTGGCCGACATCACGACCTTGCCCAGCTGCTTGCCACCGCTCGGGGTCTCGACCGAGTCGAAGCGGTACGGGCCGGAGCCGACCAGCTTGTCGTTGGGGAGCGCCTTGTCGGCGGGGTAGACCTGGTGGTCCACGATGGCGCCGGCCGGGCTCGCCAGCTTGGCCGGCAGGGTGGCGTCGGGCGCGGAGAGGTGGAAGAGCACCTCGTTGTCGCCCTTGGCCTCGACGGACTTGATCGAGTCGAGCAGTTCGACCGGGCCGTTCGGGTCGTTGATCTTCTTGGTGCGCTCGATCGAGTAGACGACGTCCTGGGCGGTCAGCGGGTGGCCGTTGGAGAACTTCAGCCCGGACTTCAGGGTGCAGTGGTACTCGGTGGCCTCGCTGCCGGTGAACTCGCACGACTGCGCGGCGTCCGGGGACGGCGCGCTGGCGGCGGCCTGGAAGGTGAGCAGCGACTGGTAGGTGTTGCGCAGCACCAGCCAGGACCCGGAGTCGTAGGCGACCGCCGGGTCCAGAGCACTGGTCAGCTGACTGGTGCCCATGGTGATCGACTTGCCGCCGTCTCCCTTGACCACGTCGGTCACCGATCCGCAGCCCGCCGCCGACACGGCGACCAGGCCGGCGCAACCGAGTACTGCCAGGCGTTCAGCTGAAGTCTTCACGAGGCGCGTCCTTCTGGGTGGCACGAACTCGGAGTAGCGTGCCATATCGAACACGCACGACCGGTACCCACGCAGATGACGTTTGGGACACGGTAGTTCAGGGCACCACGGCACGCCCGACGAGTTGTCAGTCAATGCCCGTTTTCTCCCCCGGCGACTCCGGCTCGGAGCCCCTCCAGGCCGATTACCGGCGAGTAGGGCCGGGTCGCAATGAGATGACAATCACACTCGCGAAGCGACCAGGGAGCGCAACAGGTCGAGGTCGACCTGTTCCAGCGAGGGCAGCACCAGCCGTCCCGGAGCCGGCTCGATCGCCGCCACCGAAGGCACCGCGACCACCGGGCAGCCGGCCGCCTCGCCCGCCCGCACCCCGGTCGGGGTGTCCTCGATCACCACGCAGCGGGCCGGCTCCGCACCCAGCCGCCGGGCCGCCTCCAGGTACGGGTCCGGGAACGGCTTGGTACGCGGCACCTCGTCCCCGCCGATGGTGAAGGCGAAGTGGTGGGCCCCCAGCGAGCGCAGCACGATGTCGATCACGTGCCGGTGCGAGGCGGACACCATGGCCGCCGGGATGCCGTGCGCGGCAAGGGTGTTGAGCAGCCGCTCGGCGCCCGGCATGAGCGGCACGCCACCGGCCAGCAGGTCGACGAAGCGCTGGTTGACCAGCACGCCGAGGTCGGCCGGCGCGATGTCCGCCCCGGTCCGGGCGACCAGGTAGTCCATCACCCTGCTCATCGGGCCGCCGACCACGTGGGCGCGGTCCGCCTCGTCCAGCTCGTGGCCCAGCTCGGCGAAGAGCGAGGCCTCGGCCTGCCACCAGAAGTCCTCGGTGTCCACCAGCGTCCCGTCCATGTCGAGCAGCACCGCCTGGAGCCCGCGGTCGTCCCCGTGGTCGAGGATGCGCGTGGCGGTGGAGCTGGTCGTCATGGCAGGGGTCCTTCCGGCAGGCCCCGGGCGACCCGGGGAAGGCGCGGGCCGACCCGCTGGTGAGCGGACCGGCCCGTTCAGGATCATCCAGGATACGCCCGCTTCGTCCGAAAAGAGCGAACGGAGGGCGAACCACGCGTTACCGCGCGTTGAAGTACTTCGCCTCCGGGTGGTGGATCACGATCGCGTCCGTCGACTGCTCCGGGTGGAGCTGGAACTCCTCGGAGAGCACCACGCCGATCCGCTCCGGCTTCAGCAGCTCGGCGATCTTGGCCCGGTCCTCCAGCTCGGGGCAGGCCCCGTAGCCGAGCGAGAAGCGGGCGCCGCGGTACTTGAGCGCGAACATGTCCTTGACGTCCTGCGGGTCCTCGCCGGAGAAGCCCAGCTCGTAGCGGACCCGCGCGTGCCAGAACTCGGCCAGCGCCTCGGCCAGCTGCACCGAGAGGCCGTGCAGCTCCAGGTAGTCCCGGTAGGAGTTGCCGGCGAACAGCTCGTTGGCCGCCTCCGAGATCCGGTTGCCCATGGTCACCACCTGGAGGCCCACGACGTCCCGCACCCCGGACTCCTCCGGGCGGAAGAAGTCGGCCAGGCAGAGCCGGCGCCCGCGCCGCTGGCGCGGGAAGGTGAAGCGGGTGCGCTCGGTGCCGTCCTCGTGGAAGACGACCAGGTCGTCGCCCTTGGAGTTGGCCGGGTAGTAGCCGTAGACGACGGCCGCCTCCAGCCAGCCCTCGGTCTGCAGGCGGTCCAGCCAGGCCCGCAGCCGCGGCCGGCCCTCGGTCTCCACCAGCTCCTCGTACGACGGGCCCTCGCCGGTGCGGGCGGCCTTCAGGCCCCACTGCCCCTTGAACAGCGCGTCCTCGTCCAGCCAGGAGGCGTAGTCCGCGAACGGGATGCCCTTGACGATCCGGTCACCCCAGAACGGCGGGGTGGGCACGGTGTTGTCGACGGCGACGTCGGAGCGGATCTGGCCGAGGTTGACCTCGGGCTCCGGCTCCTCCACCTCGACCCGAGCGTGCCGGCGCTGCTTGAGCTCCGGCAGGGTCGCGCCGGGCACGCCGCGCTTGACCGCGATCAGCGTGTCCATCAGCCGCAGGCCCTCGAAGGCGTCCCGGGCGTAACGGACCTCGCCCTCGTAGATCTCGTGCAGGTCCTGCTCGACGTAGGCCCGGGTGAGCGCGGCGCCGCCGAGGATCACCGGGTAGCTGGAGGCCAGCTTGCGCTGGTTCAGCTCCTCCAGGTTCTCCTTCATGATCACGGTGGACTTCACCAGCAGGCCGGACATCCCGATCACGTCCGCGTTGTACTCCTGCGCGGCGTCCAGGATCGCCGAGACCGGCTGCTTGATGCCCAGGTTGACCACGTTGTAGCCGTTGTTGGACAGGATGATGTCGACCAGGTTCTTGCCGATGTCGTGGACGTCGCCCTTGACGGTGGCCAGCACGATGGTGCCCTTGCCCTCGCTGTCGGACTTCTCCATGTGCGGCTCCAGGTGGGCCACCGCGGTCTTCATCACCTCGGCGGACTGGAGCACGAACGGCAGCTGCATCTGACCGGAGCCGAAGAGCTCGCCGACCACCTTCATGCCGGCCAGCAGGGTGTCGTTGATGATCTCCAGCGCCGGGCGCCCGGTCATCGCCTCGTCCAGGTCGGCCTCCAGGCCGTTCCGCTCGCCGTCGATGATCCGGCGCTGCAGCCGCTCCTCCAGCGGGAGCGCGGCCAGCTCCTCGGCCTTGGAGGCCTTGGCCGACGCGACGGAGACGTTGGCGAACAGCTCCAGCAGGCGCTGCAGCGGGTCGTAGCCGTCCCGGCGGCGGTCGTGGACCAGGTCGAGGGCGGCCTCGCGCTGCTCCTCGGGGATGCGGGAGATCGGCAGGATCTTGGAGGCGTGCACGATCGCCGAGTCCAGGCCGGCCTCCACGCACTCGTGCAGGAAGACCGAGTTGAGCACCACCCGGGCGGCCGGGTTGAGGCCGAAGGAGATGTTGGACAGGCCGAGGGTGGTCTGCACCTTGGGGTGGCGCCGCTTGAGCTCGCGGATCGCCTCGATGGTCTCGATGCCGTCCCGGCGGGACTCCTCCTGGCCGGTGGCCAGGGTGAAGGTGAGGCAGTCGACCAGGATCGAGCCCTCGTCGATGCCGTAGTCGGCGGTGAGTTCGGCGATCAGCCGCTCGGCGATCTCGACCTTCTTGTCGGCGGTGCGGGCCTGGCCCTGCTCGTCGATGGTCAGCGCGATCAGGCCGGCGCCGTGCTCGCGGGCCAGCGAGGCGATCCTGCCGAAGCGCGAGTCGGGGGCGTTGCCGTCCTCGTAGTTGACCGAGTTGAGCACCGCGCGGCCGCCGAGCGCCTCCAGGCCGGCCTGCAGCACCGGCGGCTCGGTGGAGTCCAGCACGATCGGCAGGGTGGAGGCGGTGGCCAGCCGGCCGGCGATCTCCTTCATGTCGGCGACGCCGTCGCGGCCGACGTAGTCCACGCAGAGGTCCAGCAGGTGGGAGCCGTCCCGGATCTGGTCGCGGGCGATCTCCACGCAGGCCTGCCAGTCGCCGGCCAGCATCGACTCACGGAACTTCTTCGAGCCGTTGGCGTTGGTGCGCTCGCCGATCGCCAGGTACGAGGTGTCCTGGCGGAACGGCACCGCCTGGTACAGCGAGGCCGCCGAGGGCTCGGGCCGCGGGTCGCGCGGGGCGATCGGGCGGCCCTGGACCCGCTCGACCACCTGGCGCAGGTGCTCGGGGGTGGTGCCGCAGCAGCCGCCGACCAGCGAGAGGCCGTACTCGCGGGTGAACACGTCGTGGGCGTCGGCCAGTTCGGCCGGGGAGAGCGGGTAGTGGGCGCCGTCCTTGCCGAGCACCGGCAGGCCCGCGTTCGGCATGCAGGACAGGCCGATCCGGGCGTTCTTGGCCAGGTAGCGCAGGTGCTCGCTCATCTCGGCCGGGCCGGTGGCGCAGTTGAGGCCGATGTAGTCCACGCCCAGCGGCTCCAGCGCGGCGAGCGCGGCGCCGATCTCCGAGCCGAGCAGCATGGTGCCGGTGGTCTCCACCGTCACCTGCACCAGCACCGGCAGGTCCAGCCCGGCCTCGGCCAGGGCCCGCTTGGAGCCCAGGATGGCGGCCTTGGTCTGCAGCAGGTCCTGGCTGGTCTCGACCAGCAGCGCGTCGGCGCCGCCGGCGATCAGGCCGGCCGCGTTCTGCTGGAAGCCGTCGCGCAGCGTCGCGTACGGGGCGTGGCCGAGGGTCGGCAGCTTGGTGCCGGGGCCGATCGAGCCGAGCACCCAGCGGGTGCGGCCGTCGGCGGCGGCGTGGGCGTCGGCCGCCTCGCGGGCGATCCGGGCGCCGGACTCGGACAGCTCGAAGATCCGGTCGGAGATCTCGTACTCGCCGAGCGCGCTGAAGTTGGCGCCGAAGGTGTTGGTCTCCACGCAGTCCACGCCCACCCCGAAGTAGGCCTCGTGGACGGACCGGACGATGTCCGGGCGGGTGATGTTGAGGACCTCGTTGCAGCCTTCGAGGTCCTGGAAGTCCTCCAGCGTCGGATCCTGCGCCTGGAGCATGGTGCCCATGGCACCGTCGGCGACCACCACCCGGGTGGCGAGCGCTTCACGCAGCGCGTTCGCGCGGCTCTGCTGAGTGATGGACGGGGTGGCTGCTGTGGCCATGGGGCTTCTCCCTGGTGCGACGGCTGTCGGCTTTGCGGACCCGCTTGCTCGGGCACGCACGCGGCCAGGGTATCCGGCCGACGGCTCGGCCCGCCGTTCCATTCCGTATCCTGGGCGCTCGACCGCAAGGGGGGAGCAAGCGCATGGCCCGGTTCCGGACCTCTGCGCAGTGGGCCGGTCGGGCCTTGACGGCCCCGTTCCGGGCGCTGCGCAACCGCTGGCGGGCCTGGTCCCGGTGGCGCCGGGCACTGCTCGTCCTGGCACTGGTGGTGGCCGTGCCGGCCACCGCGCTGGGCTCGGTGTTCGTGATGTTCCGGCTGCACTACACCGGCGAGCCCGCCGCCGAGGCGCGCACCCGGGGCCGGGACGCCCTGTGGCTCGGCCACGCCTGGGTGGACGGCCGCAAGACCGAGGCCGACGTGGCCGCACTGGTCCAGCAGCTGGCCGGCACCGGCATCCGGGACCTGTACGTGCACACCGGCCCGCTGGAGCACGACGGCTCGCTGCCGCCCGCCGTCCACCCCCGGGGGCGCTGGTTCACCGACACCGTGCACCGGGCGCTGCCGGGCGTGCGGCTGCAGAGCTGGCTGGGTGACGAGGTCAAGCCGGAGAAGGACGCCCTGGACCTGGAGGACGGCCCCACCCGGGACCGCGTCACCGCCTCCGCCCGGCAGGTGCTCGACCTCGGCTTCGACGGCGTGCACTTCGACATGGAGCCGATCCGCCCCGGTTCGGCGGGTTGGCTGGCCCTGCTCGACCAGGTTCGCCCGGTCACCGCGGCGCGCGGCGCCAAGCTCTCGGTGGCCGCCCCGCAGATCGACCCGGTCCCGGGCCTGCACACGGCCGGCATCCTGCTCACCGACCACGGCAAGTGGTGGGACCAGGCGTACTTCACCGAGACCGCCCGCCGGGTCGACCAGATCGCGGTGATGAGCTACGACACCTCGATGCCCACCGAGCCGCTGTACGGCGGCTACGTCGCCCGGCAGACCGAACTCGCCCTGCGGGCCACCCCGGCCGACGTGGACCTGCTGATGGGCCTGCCCTTCTACTGGGACGACAAGTGGGGCCACTGGGGCGACGCCGAGACCGTCCGGGCCGCCGTCCGCGGCGTCCGGCTGGGCCTGGGCCGGGAGGACCGGCAGCGGGCGAACTTCGGCGTCGCACTGTACGTGGACTTCGCCTCGCTGCCCGAGCACTGGGCGGCCTACCGGAGCGGCTGGGTGGCCGCACAGTAGGGACCAGCCGGCCGTCCGGCGGCCGGGGGCGCCGAGGCGGGGCACCCGGTCGCGCCCTCGCCGGCCCCGGCCGGTCCACCGCCCGCCCGCCGCACCGGGGGGAGCCGCCGTCGCGCTGCGCCACCACCCGGGCACGGTCCGCACCCGGACGAATGACTGACGGACCGTCAGCTCCGGGCCTGCGATATCCGGTGGATCGCGGCGCCCCGCTCCCCCAGACTGTCCCGGTGCCCGGCCGCGGTGCGCATCAAAGCCCGTAGGCTGGGCAGGTAGGGACCATGGGGCGAGGCGTTCCATGGGAGACGAGAGGTTCGACAGTCGGCAGCCGGCCCGTCGGCGCCCCGGCAGGCCAGCCGGGGCGGCGCAGGTCCGACCGCCGACCGGAGGGAGACGCTGGGTGATCGAGCTGGAAGATGTTCCCGAGTTGATCGACCCGGTGATGGTCTGCGCCTTCGAGGGCTGGAACGACGCGGGCGACGCCGCCTCCGCGGCTCTGGCGCATCTGGACGAGACCTGGGGCGGCAAGGTGTTCGCCGCCCTGGACGCGGAGGACTACTACGACTTCCAGGTCAACCGGCCCACGGTCTGGCTGGACGGCGGCATCCGCCGGATCACCTGGCCGACCACCCGGCTCTCGGTGATCCGGGTGACGGAACCGACGACCAGGGACGTCGTGCTGGTCCGCGGCATCGAGCCGAGCATGCGCTGGCGCTCGTTCTGCAACGAGCTGCTGGGCTTCGCGCACGAGCTGGGCGTCGAGCTGGTGGTGATCCTGGGCGCGCTGCTCGGCGACACCCCGCACAGCCGCCCGGTGCCGGTCAGCGGGGTCACCTCCGACCCGGAGCTGGCCCGCCGGCTGGACCTGGAGGAGAGCCGCTACGAGGGCCCCACCGGCATCGTCGGGGTGCTCCAGGAGGCCTGCACCCACGCCGGGGTGCCGGCCGTGACGCTCTGGGCCGCGGTGCCGCACTACGTCTCGCAGCCGCCGAACCCGAAGGCCACGCTGGCCCTGATCAACAAGCTGGAGGACCTGCTGGACCTGCGCATCCCGCCGGGCGAGCTCGCCGAGGATGCCCGGGCCTGGCAGCTCGGCGTGGACCAGCTGGCCGCCGAGGACAGCGAGGTGGCCGAGTACGTCCAGCAGCTGGAGGAGGCGCAGGACACCGCGGAGCTGCCGGAGGCCTCCGGCGACGCCATCGCCCGCGAGTTCGAGCGCTACCTGCGCCGCCGGGAGAACGTCGGGCCGACCGGCGAGAAGCCGGTGGCGGGGCACGCCACGGCGGAGCGGCCGGCCGATCCGGAGGCACCGGGCGGCGCCCGGGAGAGCCAGGACGGCGCCGAGGAGGAGTGACCACCGTACGGGCGAAGGGGCGTCAGGACACCTGGTCCTGACGCCCCTTCGGTGTGTGGTGCGGGGTTACAGCGCGACGCCGAGCAGGGCGTCCACGGTGCGGGTCACCAGGCCGGGCGCGCCGGTGTCGGTGCCGCCCTCGGCCTCCTGCCGGTCCGCCCAGCGGTCGACCGCGGCCAGCGCGGCGGGCGCGTCCAGGTCGTTCGCGAGCGCCTCGCGCACCTGGGCGAGCAGCTGCTCGGCCGCCGGACCGTCCGGGCGGGAGACCGCGGCACGCCAGCGGGCGAGGCGCTCGACGGCCTCGTCCAGGGTGCTCTTGGTCCACTCCCAGTCCGCGCGGTAGTGGTGCGAGAGCAGCGCCAGGCGGATCGCCGCCGGGTCGACGCCCTCGCGGCGCAGCGCCGAGACGAAGACCAGGTTGCCGCGGGACTTGGACATCTTGTGGCCGTCCAGGGCGACCATGCCGGCGTGCACGTACGCCTTGGCGTACGGGTGGGTGCCGGTGGCGACCTGGGCGTGCGCGGCGCCCATCTCGTGGTGCGGGAAAGAGAGGTCGCTGCCGCCGCCCTGGATGTCGAAGGACATGCCGAGGTACTGCAGCGCGATGGCGACGCACTCGATGTGCCAGCCGGGGCGACCGTGGCCGAGCTCGGTGTCCCAGGCGGGCTCGCCCGGGCGGGCGGCCAGCCAGAGCAGGGCGTCCAGCGGGTTGCGCTTGCCGGGGCGGTCCGGGTCGCCGCCGCGCTCGGCGAAGACCGGGCGCATGGCCTCGTGGGTGAGGCCGGAGACCTCGCCGAAGTGCGGGTCGGCGTCGACCGAGAAGTAGATGTCGCCGTCCACCTGGTAGGCGGCGCCGGAGGCCAGCAGCTTCTGGACGATCGGGACGATCCACGGGATCGACTCGACGGCGCCGATGTAGTGGGCCGGCGGGAGCATGCGCAGTGCGGTCATGTCCTCGCGGAACAGGGCCGTCTCGCGCTCGGCCAGGGCTGTCCAGTCCTGGCCGGTCTCGACCGCACGGGCGAGCAGCGGGTCGTCGACGTCGGTCACGTTCTGGATGTACAGGACGTCGTGGCCGGCGTCCTTCCAGACGCGCTGCACCAGGTCGAACGCGTTGTAGGTGGCGGCGTGGCCCATGTGGGTCGCGTCGTAGGGGGTGATGCCGCAGACGTAGATCCGGGCGGTGCCGTCCTGCGGCACGACCTCCCGGACTGTGCCCGCTGCGGTGTCGTGGATACGGAGGGGGAGCCCCTGACCAGGCAGGGCGGGAACCTCGGAGGCGGGCCAGGCATGCATGGAAACAACTTTAACCTTGCGAACATTTGAAAGCCTAACCAGTACGAAAGATCGACTGGATTCGCTTCCTGCCATTGCCCGACGGTTCCGCGACTGGTATCGCACGGAACCATGCCTGGATCCGGGCATGGTTGAGCGCCCGGTCGGCCCTGCCGC
>NZ_JBHVFE010000330.1:0-10298 GCF_042801945.1 Kitasatospora sp. NPDC057542 | reverse complement strand
GCGCCCGCCCCCGGACGAAGGGGGCGGACGCCCGGCGCGGCCCGGGTGGTGCCCGGGTGGTGCCCAGGTGGTGTCCAAGCGGTGTCAGCCGGTGGTCGGCGAGTGTCCGAGCCGTGTCCCAGGCCGACCGTGAGCACTCAGGACAGCCGCCGCCCGAGCGGGATGCGGGACCGGGTGAACAGCGCCGCGAGCAGCCCCGCGACCACCGGCAGCACCAGCACGACCAGCAGCAGCTCGCCCCAGGGCGCGGTGACCAGCGCCGGCTTGGCCCCGAATCCGCTCGCCCGGGACTTCAGCAGCCCCACCGCCGGCACGAACCCGTTGACCGCCCCGAGCAGCGCGCCCAGCAGGGCGATCAGCGTGCACTGGAGGCCCGCCATGCTCCGCCGGATCCGCGGCGGCGCGCCGACCGCGGCCAGGGTGGCCTGGTCCTGCCGGGAGTCGGCGGCCGCCAGGCCGGTGGCGATCCCGGCCGCGCCGAGCACGACCAGCCCGGCGAAGCCGGTGAGGGCCAGGGTGAGCGCGTCGCTCTTCGGCTGGTACCCCCGCTCCACCTCCAGCCTGGCGAAACGGTCCAGTTGGACGGTGGCCGCCTCGGCGCGCTGCTGCGCCTTGCGGTCGGGCGGGGTGGCGGGCAGCCAGACCGAGCCGGTCGGCTGGGAGGAGAGCCCGAGCCCGGGCAGGGCGGAGGGCAGTACCAGGCCCTGGGCGAAGCCGGCGGCGGCCGGGTTGTCCACCAGCACCGCGTCGACCGGGACCTCCTGAAGGTCGGGCTTGGGCACCTCGCCCGGCTGCACCGGGGCGCCGCCGCCACCGCGCAGCATCATCACGGCCTTGCCGTCGGCGCCCACCAGGGCCCGGTCGAAGACCAGCAGTTTGCCGGTGGCCAGCGCCTGTTCGGCGGCCGGATCATGGACGGCGAACAGGTTGTGCAGCACGTTCGCGTCACCAGTGGCCAGGTGCGGCGGGGCGCCGAGGCCGCGCCGCTCCACCGGGCCCTTGAGCTGGACGGTGCTGGAGCAGTTCTCGCAGAAGCGGTACAGCACCTCGCCGAGGTCGCCGCGCGGGCCGAGCCCGGTCAGCTGCTTCTCCAAGGAGGCGCGCTCCTCGTCGAGCCGGGGGCCGTCGACGTAGGTGATGAGCTGGACGGCGCCGTACGGGGCCTGGGGCCGGTAGTCGCGCCGGTTCTCGGCGTCGGTGCTGGCGGTGTAGACGCCGATGGCGACGGCACCGGCCACCGCGGCCATCACCGCGGCCACCGCCGGAGCGGTGCGCGAGCGGTGCCGGGCGGAGTCCCGCAGCGCGAGCCGGGGCCCGAGCGGCAGCCGGCCGGCGGCCCGGCCGATCAGCGCGACCAGCATCGGGGTGCACAGCAGCAGGCCGAGCTCGGCGGTCACCGAACCGCCGAGCACGGTGAGCGTACGGGTGTCGTAGCCGCCCACGCCCGGCTGGTCGCGCTGGATCGCGCCCGCTCCGTACATCGCGAGCACGGCGCCGAGGGCGACCAGTACCGCGCCGCACACGGTGACCCAGCGGCTGGGCCCGCGGACGGTGTCCCGGCCGGTAAGCCCGGCGGTGACACTGCGGCGGGCGGCCTGAAGCGCCGGCAGCGCGGCCGCGAGCAGCGCGGTGGCCAGGCCGATCCCGGCGATCGCGATCAGGTCCAGCGGCGGCACGGCGAAGTGACCGAAGCGCACGCCGCCGATCTGCTCGATCCACGGCCGCAGCAGGGCGACAACCACGGTGCCGAGCACCACGCCGACCACCGCCCCGGTCGCGCCGAGGACCACGCCGCCGCCGAGCACCACCGCACCGACGTGGGTCCGGCTGCCGCCGGCCGCGCCGAGCAGGGCGAGTTGGCGGCGCGAGCGGCGGGCGCCGACCGCGAAGGCGGGCCCGGCGAGCAGGGCGACCTCCAGCAGCGCCATGCCGGTGACCGTGGCGACGACCACTCTGGTGTTGTCGGCGCCCGTCGGACCGCTGTAGCGGTACGAGTCGCGGTAGTAGGGGACGGCCCGCTCCGGCGGCGGGGCGAGCGCCACCGAGCGTGCGGTCAGCGTGTAGCCGTGGGCGTTGAACCGCTGGACCGTCGCCCAGTCGAGGGTGGCGCCGGACGGCAGCCGGACCAGCCAAGCGGACCGGGTGGCCGAGGGCTTCTCCGCGGCGGGCCCGCCGACGGCCGTCGCGCTGCTCAGCGGGTCGATCAACTCGCCCGGCCGGGCGACGAGTTCGACTCGGCCCAGCTCACTCGGGTGCTCGACCACGCCGGTGATGGTGTAGGTGGTGCGCTCCAGGCCCTGGACGGTGGTGGTGGCGCCGGGCTTCAGCCCGGAGCGGTCCAGGAAGGCCCGGGTGACGGCCACTTCGTGCGGGGCGCTCGGGGCGCGGCCCTCGACCAGGTCGAGCCGGCCGCGCCAGATCGGGTCACCGAGGTCGGCCTCGGTGGTGAGGGTGCGGACCAGGCCCTCGGGCGAGGTCGCGCCGGTCTCCGGCCCGGGCCGGGCCGGGGTGAGCGCGCTGCCGGGCGGCAGCAGCGAACCGATCAGGGCGGTCGGGTCGGTGCTCGCCCCCTTCTGCTGTTCGGGTGTCGGCTGTTCCCCAGGGCGGGGCGGGACGGAGAAGACGCCGTCCTCGGCGATCGGGGCCTGCTCGACCAGCCGGCCCGGGTCGAGCGACGTGACCAGGGCGTCCGCGCCGCCCACCACCCGCTCGACCCGTTCGGCCGGGGTCAGCTGCCCGCTGCGGTGGACCACGTCGGCGCCGGTGACGCCGAGGACGGGCAGCGCGATCATGGCGGCGATCAGCGCGCTGCGGCCCTTGGCACGCAGTGCGTCGCGGCGGGCGATGCGCAGGGCGACCCGCCAGGCTCCGATCCTCACGGCGCCACCTCGCCGACCGCGCCGGACCGGTGCACCGCCGCGAGGCGGGCGGAGGAGCGTCGACCGGGGGTCTCCGAGGCGATCGCGCCGTCCCGCAGGTGGACCACGCGGTCCGCCCAACTGGCGTGGGCCGCCTCGTGGGTGACCATCATCGCGGCCGCGCCGGCGTCGCAGCGGGCGCGCAGCACGGCGAGCACCGCCTCGCCGGTGGTGGAGTCGAGGGCGCCGGTGGGTTCGTCGGCGAGCACCAGCCGGCGCTCGCCGATCAGCGCCCGGGCGATCGCGACCCGCTGCTGCTGGCCGCCGGACATGTCGTCGGGGAAGCGGTCGGCGAGCTCGCCGATGCCCAGCTCCTCCAGCGCGGCCAGCGCCTCCCGACGGGCCCGGCGTCCCGGGACGCCGTCCAGTTCGCGCGGCAGGGCGATGTTCTCGGCGGCGGTGAGGGCCGGGATCAGGTTGTAGTCCTGGAAGACGTACCCGATCGAGCGCCGCCGCAGGTCGGCGAGCCTGCCGCGGCCGAGGCCGCCGAGCGCGACCCCCTCCACCAGCACCTCGCCGTCGGTGGGCTGGTCCAGCCCTCCGGCCAGGGTCAGCAGGGTGGACTTCCCGGAGCCGGACGGGCCCATGACGGCGACGAACTCGCCGGGGTGGACGGCCAGGTCGATGCCGCGCAGGGCGTGCACCTCGGCGGCGCCCCGCCCGTGCACGCGGGTGACGTCGGCCAGGCGCAGGACGGGCGCGGGCCGGGTCGGATCGGTGTGGGACACACTTCCCCCTCGTGAGCTTCTCAACTGCATATGTCGGTGAACTATATATGCCGGAGGACGTGGCGCAGGGCGGGGTGGTTCCCGGGTGGGAGTGATCGGATTCGGTCAAACTTCTACAAAGCTGTCGAGGGTGCGGATGGAAACCCGACCCGGGTCGTTCGGGGTCGGTCTATGCTCGGGAAGGTTCACGGCTCCGGGCCGCCGGCGCCCGGCCATGGCGCGAGACGCGTCGCCCGACGCGCGGTCAGGTGCGCGTGCGCCGGCCCGCAGGGCTGGTGCGGCCGCCCTGCGCGCCTACCCGCCGGGCGCGACGGCGGTGGTCATCATCGAGGTCGTCCCGATCGCGCGCCGAACCACTGACCATGTGTCACCGCCCGTACGGACGGGCGGTGTGCGGTGGCTCGCCACCCGTCCGTACCCTCCTCCCGTGAAGGAGGTGCCGTCGTGCACACCCTGACCACCGCCGACTTCCTCGCCCGGACCGCCACCGGTGTCGCCTGCGGCGCGCTGATCGGCGTCGATCGCCAGTGGCGGTCCGGGATGGCCGGCCTGCGCACCAACGTCCTGGTCGCCGCCGGCGCCACCCTGGTCGTGCCGTACGGCGAGGCCGTCGGCGACGTCGGCGGCGAACAGGTCGTCACCCGGCTGTCGTCGGAGCCCGGCGTACGCGATCTGCACCGGCACCTGGACGACGAGCCGGAGGAGCCGGGGAGCCCGGCGCTCGCCTGAGGGAGTGGAACGGAAGGCCCGCCACCACCCGAAACCGTCACCCGAACCGTCTGGAGGCCCGATGCCGACCCCCGAACCCGAGCACGGGCCGCTGGTGTCGATGCTGCTGGTGCTGACCGTGGTCACCGGAGTGGTGGACGCGGTCAGCTACCTGGAACTCGGCCACGTCTTCGTCGCCAACATGACCGGCAACGTGGTGTTCCTCGGCTTCGCCCTGGCCGGCGCGGCCAACCTCTCCGCCACCGCCTCGCTGGCCGCTCTCGCCGCCTTCGTGCTCGGCGCCCTGGCCGGTGGCCACCTCGCCCGCCGGCTGCCCGGCCACCGCGGGCACCTGCTGACCGCCGCCGTCGCCGTCCAGTCGGTGCTGGTCGCGGCGGCCACCGTGCTGGCGGCCGTGGCCAGCCACACCTCCGACCCGGCCCGCTACACCCTGATCGGGCTGCTCGGCTTCGCCATGGGCGGTCAGAACGCGGTGGTCCGTGCCCTGAAGGTGCCCGACCTCACCACCACCGTGCTCACCATGACCATCACGGCCCTCGCCGCCGACCGCGCCGGCCCCCGCCGCCTCGCCTCCGCGGTCTGGATGTTCGCCGGAGCCCTGTTCGGCGCCCTCCTCGTCCTCCGTGTTGACGTTCCGGTCGCGCTCGCCCTTGCCTTCGCCCTCCTTCTCGCCGTCGCCGCCCTCACCCACCACGCCGCCAGACGTACCCCCACCCCGGCCTGGACCCGCCCGCTCTGACCGGCCACGTCGGCCCCGGAGTCGACGCCCGCCCCTCCGCCCGTCGCCCGTCTCCGATCGGCCCGCGTCAGCGCTGGGCCCAGCCACGGTCCTGCCGGTGCGCTACCGTCCCGGCAGGTCCGCGGCCTGCGGATCGTCGTGAAAGGACAGGTGAGTTGAATGGGCGCCAGCGCCTGGTCGTACGCGGTTCCCTACCGGGAGGATCTCCAGGCCGCCCTGGATGCGCTGAGGGAGAAAGTCCTCACGGAGCACGAGTACTACCGGGAGGAGGGGATCGAATCGCTCGCGGAGCTCATGGACTCCGGTCATCTGGAGGAGGAGGGCGCGCACTCCGTGCTCGACGTGGTCACCGTGGTCCACTGCGCCGTCGACGAGGAGGACCACGGCGACGTCCGGGTGGTGGAGGGGGCCGAGGTCGCGGAGCTGTTCGGTACCGACCGGCCTTCGCTGGACACCGTCCGCGCCGCGGAGGAACAGGGCGGGGGCGACATCGACTTCCCGCCCTCCTTCCGGGGCTCGGGATGTTGCACGATCACCTACGGACCGGACGGCGCTCCTGACGGCCTGTACTTCTGGGGCACCACCGGCGACTGACGGGATGCCGGGTCGGCGCCGGGCTCCCGCCTCGGCCCGGTCAGTCCTCCCGGCGGTGGCCGGCGCGGCCGCTCCAGAGGGGTTCGAGGCGGGCCCAGTCGGAGGTCCAGGCGGCTTCGGCGCGACGGTCGAGGGTGTGGAGGCGCACGCGGAGGGCGAGGGCGAGCAGGGCCAGCAGGGTGAGGAGGGCGCCCGCGCCGGTGCAGGCGGCGGAGACGGCGAGGGCCGCGCGGTCGGCCGGGGGATCGGAGACGGCGCCGGCCGGGTCGACCCAGACGGGGACGCGGCTGCCGACGACGGCCGAATGCGGGGCCTGGACGGTGCCGAGGTGCTGGGTGCCGTCCGGGGCGGTCCAGGCGGCGTCGACGTCGACGCGGTCGCTGTAGCCGCCGGCGAAGCGGCTGCCGGCGGCGGTGCGGTCCGGGACGTTGCGGACCACCGCGTCGACCTGGCGCAGCCGGGCGCGGTCGGCGTCGGCCCGGGGCGCGGTGGAGCGGTAGAGGAGCAGGCTGCCGCCCACGGACAGGGCGAGGGCGAGCACCACGCCGAGCACGGCGGACAGCCAGGCGCGGGCCCGGGATCGGTCGAGGGGGCGGACGAGCGGCTCGTGCCGGGCACCGAGGGCCCGCCGCAGCCGCCGGCCGGTGCGCCGCGGGAGCGACGCGGGCCTGGCCGGACGGGGTGTGCTGGACACGGTGAGTGCTCCTCAGGGGCGCGGGGACGCGGGGAGGTTCCGCCCCCAATGTCCACCAGGCGGCCCACCGCGCACAAGAGTCGTGCGCGTCCGTAGGACCGCCAGGGCCGCTCGGCCCCGCGGGCGGGACGTTCGGCCCCTCGGCGGTCGCCGCCCGGTCCGGCAGGCTGGGAACCGGCGGCGTCCTCCCGGTGCTTGGGCGCGGCCGTGGCCCGGTTCGACCGTGGGGGCGCCGGGCCGAGGTGCGGAGCAGGGGGTGGTCGTGGGGTCACCCCCTGCCTGTGCCGTGTCCGGCTCCTGCCCGTTCTCCGCCCCTGCTCTGCCGGGAAGCTGACGTTGCCCCAGCTCGGGGCCGTATTTTGCCCAGATATACACTCGGAGTATACGCCGGGTGTATGTTTCTCTCATGAGTGTTCCTTTGACCCTGCTGGGGCTGCTGGAGCGTGAGCCGAGCCACGGCTACGACCTCAAGCGCGACTACGACGCCCTCTTCGGCCGCGGCAAACCCCTTCCGTACGGCCAGGTCTACGCGACCCTCGGGCGGCTGGCCCGTGACGGCAAGGTGGTGGCCGGCGAGGCGGAGCCCGGCGACGGGCCCGAGCGCAAGCGGTACGTCATCACCGAGACCGGGGCGACCGAGTTCGAGACCTGGCTCCAGGAGCCGGTCGCGCCCGAGCCCAACCTCCAGTCAGTGCTGTTCACCAAGGTGGTGCTGGCCCTGATGCTGGGCCGCGACGCCGAGCACTACCTGGACACCCAGCGCGCCGCCCACCTGCGCCGGATGCGTGAACTCACCGAACTGCGCCGCACCGGCGCCCTGGTGGACGCCCTTCTCGCCGACCACGGCCTGTTCCACCTGGAGGCCGACCTGCGCTGGATCGACCTCACCGCCGCCCGGCTGGACGCGCTCGCCGCGGAGGTGAAGGCGTGACTGCGATCATCGAGGCCCGCGACGTCGCCCTCGCCTTCGGCGAGACCCCCGCCCTGCGCGGGGCCGACCTGTCCGTGCAGGCAGGTGAGGTGCTCGCCATCATGGGCCCCAGCGGCTCGGGCAAGTCGACGTTACTGCACTGCCTGGCCGGCATCCTGGTGCCCGACGCGGGGGAGGTGCTGTTCAACGGGCAGCGCCTGGACACCATGCCGGAGGCCCGGCGCAGCGCCCTGCGCCGGGACCAGTTCGGCTTCGTCTTCCAGTTCGGCCAGCTGGTGCCGGAGTTGACGGCCGAGGAGAACGTCGCCCTGCCGCTGCTGCTGAACGGCGTACGTCGTGCCGCCGCGCTGGCCGAGGCCCGTCCGTGGTTCGCCCGGCTCGGCCTGGACGGCCTGGAGCGACGCCGGTCCGGCGAGCTGTCGGGCGGTCAGGCCCAGCGGGTCGCGCTGGCCCGCGGCCTGGTGGCCCGTCCGCAGGTGCTGTTCGCCGACGAGCCGACCGGCGCGCTGGACTCGCTGACCGGCGAACAGGTGATGGAACTGATGGTCACCTCGGCCAAGGAGCAGGGCACCACCGTCATCCTGGTCACCCACGAGGCCCGGGTCGCCGCGTACGCGGACCGCGAGGCGGTCGTCCGGGACGGCCGGGCCCGCACCCTCTCCGCCGGACCGGTGGCCTCGTGATCCCCTTCTCGCTCCGGCTGGCCGTCAGCGGCGGCCGGGAGGCGGTGGCCCGGCTGCTGATGATCGCGGCGGCGGTCGCGATCGGGGTCGGGCTGCTGCTCTCGACCTTCGCCGGCATCCACGCGATCGACCGGACCAACCAGCGGCAGCTCTGGATGAACACGGGGGCCGAGGGCGCCACCGCGGCGGCCCCGGCGGACCCGCTCCGGTGGGCCGCCCAGATGGACTACTACCGGGGGAAGAGGGTCTTCCGGGCCGACGTCGCCGCCACCGGCACCACCTCGCCCGTCCCGCCCGGCCTGAGCAGGCTGCCGGCACCGGGCGAGTTCTACGCCTCGCCCGCCCTGGAGAAGCTGCTGCGCGACGTCCCGGCCGTCGAGTTGGGTGACCGCTTCCCGGGCCGGCTGGTCGGCACCCTCGGGAACGACGCGCTGCCCTCCCCGGACACCCTGGCGGTGGTCGTGGGCCGTACGGAGGAGGAGGTCAAGGCCCTGCCGAGGGCCACCACCGTCACGAGCATCGCCACCGCCGTGCCGGCCGATTGCGGCCGCGGCTGCTTCGGCGCCGGTGTGAACGGCGACGCGCTGGTCCTGGTGCTCACCGTGGTGGCCGGGGCGCTGATCTTCCCGGTGCTGATCTTCATCGGCACTGCGGCCCGGCTGTCCGCCGCCACCCGGGAGCAGCGCTACGCCGCGATGCGCCTGGTGGGGGCCACACCGGGCCAGGTGTCGGTCATCTCGGCGGTGGAGTCCACGGTGGCCGCGGCGGCCGGCACCGTCCTCGGCTTCGGCCTGTACTTCGCCCTGAAGCCCCTGGTGGCCGACGTGCCGTTCACCGGCGACCGCTTCTTCATCGACGATCTGGGCATCGGCCTCCCGCAGGTGGCCGGGGTGGTGCTGGGCGTACCGGTGGCGGCCGCGCTCGCCGCCCGGTTCGCGCTGCGCCGGGTCGCCATCTCGCCGCTCGGGGTCAGCCGCAGGGTCACCCCGAAGCCGCCCAGCGCCTGGCGGGTGGCCCCGCTGCTGGCCGGCCTGGGCGAGCTGGGCTACTTCGTCGGGAACCCCCCGGCGAGCACCAACGCGCAGTCGGCGGGCTACCTCAGCGGCTTCGTGCTGGTGATGCTCGGGCTGGTGATCGCGGGGCCGTGGCTCACCATGGCGGCCTCCCGGGCGGTGGCCCGGCGGACCAGCCGTCCGGCCACGCTGATCGCGATGCGACGGCTGGGCGATGACCCGAGGGCGGGCTTCCGTTCGGTCGCCGGCCTGGTGCTGGCCCTGTTCGTGACCACCGCGACGCTGGGCATCATCGGCAGCATCAACGCGAACATGAGCTCGCTCATCGGCGCTCAGGGGGTCCTCAAGGCCGTGGTGACCACCCCGATGGGCGGCCCGGAGAGTCCGCTGGTGGTTCCGGCGCTGCCCGACGGCCTGGAGGCGCGGGCCCGGGCCGTCCCGGGCTTCGAGGGGATGGCACTGGTGCACGACAATCCGGCCGGGATCGGTGCGTACCAGTACGGCCGGGAGCGGATCGTGCCTCCCCTGGTGCGCTGTTCGGAACTCGCGCAGATTCCCGTGGTCGGCCACTGCGCGCCGGGGGCCACCGTCGCGGCCGTCGACCGGAACGTGTTCCTGGACCTCCAGGCGAACACCTACAAGGAGTGGCCGGCGGCGCCGGTCTCCGCCGAGGAGGTCGCCGCCCTCCCGGTGCGGATGGTCTACGCGACCACCGACGGCTCCGCGTCCGCCAAGGAACAGCTGCGGACGATCTTCAACCGGGAACTCCCGCGCTACGAGGCCCGGATGGCGCAGGACTGGAGCTCCGAGGGGCAGAGGAAGCTCCAGGGCTGGCGCCAGCTCGCGAACGTGGTCCTGCTGACCACCCTGCCGATCGCCGGGTGCAGCCTCGCGGTGAGCGTGGTGGCCGGGCTCTCCGACCGCCGCCGCCCGTTCGCGATGCTGCGGCTGACCGGGGCACCGCTGCGGCTGCTGCAACGGGTGCTCGGGCTGGAGAGCGCCTTGCCGCTGCTGGTGGTGTCGGCGGTCGCGATCGGGACGGGCTTCGCCGCGGCGGCGATGTTCCTCAAGGCGCAGATGAAGGTGGACCTGGTGCCCCTGGGTGCGGAGTACTACGGGCTGACGGCCTTCGGACTGGCCGCCTCGCTCGGGATCATCGCCTCGACGCTGCCGCTGCTGAAGCGGATCACCGGGTGCTGGCACCCGTCTCGGGGTGGCTGATCAACCGGGTCGGGGCCCGGCTGCCGCTGCTGCTGGCGGGGAGCGCGC
>NZ_JBHVFE010000329.1:0-10306 GCF_042801945.1 Kitasatospora sp. NPDC057542 | reverse complement strand
GGCCTCGCCGGGCGGGGCGGTCAGCGGGCGCACGCGGAACGCCGCGGGGCCGGGCCCTCGCGTTCCCGCCGGCCCGTCAGGCCGAGGGCGCGTCGGCGGACTCCACCAGCCGGAACACCGCGACCTCCCAGCCGAACCCGACCACCAGCCGGTCCGCCGGGCCCGCGGCCAGCGCGCCGATGCGCAGCGGCAGCACCAGGTCGGGACCGACCTGGGCGAGCGTGGCCAGGTCCCAGGTCCGTACGGTGCCGTCCCCGCCGCCGGTGACGAGGGCCGGACGGCCCGAGACCTGTGCGACGATCATCGCGGTGACGTCGTCGTCGGCGGCGCGCAGGGGCGGGCCGACCAGGGCGCGGGTGGTCAGGTCCCAGACGTGCACCAGGCCGTCGTCGCTGCCCGCCGCCACGACCGGGCGGCCGTCGACCACCGCCGTCGCCATTGCCTCGATGCCCGGCCCGTCCTCCTCGTCGTCCGGTTCCTCCGCGTCCTCCGGCTCCTGCACGTCGTCGTCGCCGCGCGGCGAGGCGCCCGGGAGCCCGATCGGCTCGCCGACCGGAGCGCCGGAGGCGAGCTCCCACACCCGCACCGTCCCCTCGTCCGCGGTGACGGCGACCGGCCGGCCGTCGACCACCGCCGTGGCCACCGAGGTCACGCTGTCGCCGTGCCCGGCCAGGGGCCCGTGGAGGACCTCCCCGGTGGCGAGGTCCCAGATCCGGACGAGGCCGTCCGTGTCCCCGGTGACGGCGACCGGCCGGCCGGCGAGCACCGTCGTCGCCACGGCCTCCACGTCGCTGTCGTGGACCAGCGGTGAACCCACCGGGCTTCCGGTGGCCGGATCCCACAGCCGGGCCACCTTGTCGTACGGCCCGATGGTGACCACCACGGGCCGGTCCTCGACCACCGCCGTCGCCATCGCCTTCACCGGCTCCCGGTGGTCGGTGAAGGGGGTGCCCGCCTCGGCGCCGGTGGCCAGGTCCCACAGGCGTGCCGAGTCGTCCCAGGCGGTGCTGACCACCAGTGCGGTGCCGTCGACCTCGACCGTCGCCGCGGCGGTCAGCTCGGCACCGTGCCCGGGCAGCGGGTCGCCCACGGACCGGCCGTCGACGGCCGGGTCCCAGCGGTGCACCCTGCCGTCGTCGGCACCGACGAGCACCACCGGCCGCCCGTCCTCCGTCACGGTCGCGGCCAGCGCCCGGGTCCGGCCGTGGGGCCCGGCGAAGGCCTGGGCGAGCTGCCGTCCGGTGGCCGGGTCCCACAGCCGCACCAGGCCGGACTCGTCGCAGGTGACCACCGCAGCCCCGGCCCCGGTGTCCGCCGCCGCCACCGTCTGCGGCCACTCGCCGGCGGCGACGAGGCGCTCGTCCAGCTGCCGGCCCGTCACCAGGTCCCACAGGGTGGTCGTGCCGTCCGGACCGCCGACGGCCACGGCCTGGTGGCCGTCGACCACCAGCGCGGCCAGCGCCTGCACCGAGCCGGTCCCGGTGGCCAGCGGTGCCCGCAGCCGGCGCCCCTTCGCGAGGTCCCACACCCGCAGCGTCCCCCCGAAGTCCGCGGTCACCGCCACGGGCCGGCGGCCGAACACCGTCGTGGTCATCGCCGCCGGCCTGTCCCGGTGGGCAGCGGCGGAACCGGCCGGCTCGCGCATCGGCTTGCCGACCGGCTCGCCGGTGGCCAGGTCCCAGACCCGCACGCTCCGGTCGTCGCCGCAGGTGACGGCCACCGTACGGCCGCGCACCGTCGCCGTGGCCACCGAGGTCACCCAGCCGGTGTGCCCGGCCAGCGGCGGGTGCAGGAGCCGGCGCGTCGTCAGGTCCCAGACCCGTACGTCCTCGTCGGTCCCGGCGGACACCGCCACCGCCCGGCCGTCCGGTTCGGCCGTCGCCACGGCGTGGACCGGCCCGGCGTGGCCGGTCATCGGCTCGCCGACCGGCTCGCCGGTGGCCAGGTCCCACAGCCGCACGGCGCCGTCGTCCCCGCCGCTGACCACGACCGTGGCGCCGTCCACCGCGACCGGGCCCACGGCGACCGCCGACACCCCCTTCCCGTGGCCCGCCACGCTCCAGCGGCAGCCGCCCAGTTGGGCGCCGCTGGCCCACTCGGCGCGCCGGCGCGGGAAGCGCTCGTCCGCCACCTCCACGGCCTCGAACCGCGCCGCCAGCTTGCCGTCCCCGTACCGGAGGGCGTCGAGCGCCAGCAGCTGGCGGCGCACCTCGGGGCCGGCCCCGAGGTGCCGGTGGGCCGAGGCCTCGTACACCGCGGCGCCCAGGCGCCCGAAGCCCCAGGCCTCGGGAAGCAGAGCCAGCACGGTCGCCGGGACGGCGTTCACCAGGAAACCGGCGTCGGCGAACGGGATGGAGCCCAGGTAGACCGCGACGGCCCGGCGCAGTTCGGGATCCGGCCCCGCGGCCGAGCGCAGCCACAGCGCCACGGCCTCCTCGACCTCGCCGTCCTCGGACAGCATCACCCCGAGCCGCTCCTCGGCCAGCTGGCGGTAGGGGTCGACCTCCGACGTGACCGCGCCGCGCAGCAGCCGCTTCGCCTCCGCCCGGTCGCCGCGGAAGCGCGCCTGGTCGGCCGCGTCGATCGCCGCCGCGGTGCCGACCATGTCCTCGGCCAGCCGCGGGGGCAGCGAGGACAGGTCCACCAGCTCCCCGGGACGCGTCCACGCCCGCGGGTCCTCCTCGACGGGCCGGACGGGTGCGCCGTGCCCGGCGTGCGCACGGCGGCCACCGAACAACCGGCCTATCCAGCCGCGGTGTTCCCTCGATTCGGTCATCGCTCTCCCCTTCGGTACCGGTCTGGCTGAGCCTACTGATACGCCCCGGGCGCCGGTCCGCTTTCGGACCGACCGCCGGAAAGCGACGGCCCGCCCGGAGGGCACCGGCTCCGACCTCGACGGATTCCTCGACGACACCGCCACGGGCAGCGCCCGGCCCCGCCCGACCCGCCCGGCGCTACCGGGGGTTGACGTTGGCGGCGAGGCGGGCGCTCATCTCCGCGTGGGCGCGCTCGGAGTGGGTGTTGGCCGGGTCGTGGCGCAGGCGCAGGTAGTCGTAGAGGATCCGCACGCACCCGTCCCGGGTGGAGCAGGGGGCGTCGGAGGCCGGTTCGAGGTCCCTGGTGATCTCCGTCAGCCTCCCGTCGGCCGCCGCGTACACGGGGTGCCAGACGAGCCGCACCGCGGGGTCGAGCGCCATGACCACGCGCAGCTGCGGCACCTCCTGCGCGATGAGGACGCTGTCGGGGTCGTACGCCCGCAGGAAGATGTGGACGGGGCCGCGGGCGCGGCTCACGAAGGCCTTGGACAGGACGTTCCACATCGGCGTCTTGAGCTTCCAGTCCGAGGTGAGGGTCAGCTTGTCGACCACGCCGCCGAAGGCGGTGGACTCCAGCGGGGTGTGGCCCTTGGCGAGGGCGTAGTCGCTGACCTCCCGGCCGCCCGACCACAGGGCCAGCGTCGGCGTGTCGATCTCCAGGTAGTCGCCGACGACCTTCACCAGCTCCTGGTACCAGCTGTTCGAGGCGCGGTGGTCGCGCTGGTCCTGGCGTTCGGTGAACCGTGCCGTGGCCTCGTCGTTGAGCTGTCCCTGTTCGGCGATGCCGCCGAGGACGAGCTGCCAGGCGATCTCCGTGACGTCCGCGGAGAAGCCCGCCCGGGCCATGTCGTCGCGGAACGTGCCCCACTCGCCGTGCGCGGTGGGGTCGGCGGCGTCGCGCCGCGCCTGCTCCCTGGCCCCGGGATCCTCCTGGCGCTGAAGCCGGCGCGTCACGGCCGCGTTGCCCACCGTCCGCTGGAGGGCGGCGAGTTCGGCGGGGAGCGGCGCCCTCCCGGGGGAGGGCGCGGGGGCCGCGTTCCGGCTGTGCCTGCTCGGTGCGGCCTGGGGTACCGGCGGCATCGAGTGTGTCACGGTCTTTCGCACGCTCCCCGGCCCTTCCACGTGGTTGCCCGGCCCGAGGCCCCGAGACTAGGGCCTCGGCGCAGCCCCCGCGAGGGCCGGAAGGGCAGTGCGGGGGCATCGTCCGAGGACGGCGCGGCCGCCCCCGGAACGGCCGCCCCCCGGAACGGCCGGCCCGGGACGTAGGACCAAAAGCCGATGGCACCCCGGCCCGCGCCCGGATGGAATGGCCGGATGGATCACGCGCCACATCCCGAGCAGCCGTACCCCGGACTCACCACCGCCCAGCGGACCGCCTACCTCGACCGCATCGCCCTCCCCGACCCCGGCGCACCCTCCCCGGAGGCCCTCGCCCGGCTCCAGCTCGCGCACCTGCGCGCCGTCCCGTTCGAGAACCTGAGCATCCACCTCGGCGAACGCGTCGACCTCGACCCCGGCGCCCTGCTGACGAAGGTCGTGACCGGCCGACGGGGCGGCTTCTGCTACGAACTCAACGGCGTCTTCGCCGAGTTGCTCACCTCGCTCGGCTACCGGGTGAGCCTGCTGGCCGCCCGCGTCCACGACGGCGAGCGGCTCGGCCCGCCGTTCGACCACCTCGCACTGCGGGTGGACCTCGACGAGCCGTGGCTGGTCGACGTCGGCTTCGGCCGCTTCAGCCGCAGCCCGCTACGCCTGGACGAGCGAGGCGAACAGGCCGACGCCGAGGGCGCGTTCACCCTCGTCCCGGTCGGCGAGCACGACGACCTGGACATCCTGATGGACGGCGCACCGCAGTACCGCCTGGGTCTGCGCCCGTACCAGCTCGCCGACTTCGCCCCGACCTGCTGGTGGCAGGCCACCTCGCCGGACTCCCACTTCACCCGCTCGACGGCCTGCTCGCTGCTCACCGCGGACGGCGGCCGGGTGACCATCAGCGGCAACCGCCTGATCACTACCACCCCGGCCGGCGAGCGCACCGAACGGACCCTCACCGACGACGAGGCCCTCGCCGCCTACCGCACCCGCTTCGGCATCACGCTGGACCGCCTCCCGGCCCTCCCGGGCTGAGGACGCGTACAACTGCCTTGGCGACAGAGAGGCGAGCCCCGGCGCACCAGGTCGTCAAACTGCCCCGAGCGCCGCGGCTACGGCCTCGCGCACCGCTCCTTCGGCAGGGGCGGGCCTGGCCGTAGCAGCGGCCATTTCCGCAAGCGAGGTCATTGCCACCTCGGGCAGCCCGCAGGCCGTGAACGCCGAGAACGCCGCCAGGTCCGGTGCGATGTTCAGAGCGAACCCGTGGCTCGTCACGCCGCCACGTATCCTCATGCCGATCGAGGCGACCTTCTTGTGCTCCGGCGTCCAGACCCCGACCAAACTCTGGGCCTGGGCGGGGTGTCGCGTCGAACGGCCTGCAGACCCAGCGAGTCCAGGGCACTGACCAAGCCGTGCTCCAGCCAGCGCACGATGTCCCCGGGGCCGCGCTCACGGAGATTGATCACCAGGTAGCCGATCAGCTGTCCCGGTCCGTGGTAGGTCGCCTGACCACCCCTGTCCACCTCCACCAGAGGAATCCCGGTTCGCGCAGGCAGTTCATGACGCGGTGTCCGGGCACTGTAGGTGATCACTGGGGGATGAGTGAGCAGTACCAGCCGATCCGCAACCAACCCCTCTTGACGCTGTCGGACCCAGCTGCCCATCTGCTCAACCGCTTCGACGTAGGGAATCTCACCCAGTTGACTTCCTCCCCGCGCTAAAGCACGGGGATTCCGGCCGTACGTGCCGCGTGGGAACTTCGCCCCATGCGTGCGCGCGTCGCCGGTGGTTGGCGCTTCACGGACCGCCTCGTGGCGAGGTCTCCACGCCCTGACACCGCATGCCCTGCGGCGTTGAGGATGTTCTTCGCGGCGTTCACGTCGGCGTGGTCCCCGTGCCCGCAGGCCGTGCACTCGAAGACCGCTTGGCTCTCGCGGCTCTTCGGATCCACGTGCCCGCAGGCGTTGCAGGTCTGCGACGTGTACGCGGGGTTCACCAGCACCACGCGGGTGCCGGTGGTACGCGCAGCGTTGCGCAGCGCGCGTTCGAGCAGGTGCCAGCCCTTGTCGAGGATGGCCCGGTTGAGTCCGGCCTTGGCGCGGACGCCCCGGCCGGGTTGCTCGACGGTGCCGGCCGCCGAGGCGGTCATGTTCCTCGTGCGGAGGTCTTCCAGCGCCACCAGCGCGTTCGCGGTGGTCAGTGCGTGGGCGGTCTGGGCGCAGAAGTCCGTGCGACGGTGGCGGACCCGGCCGGTGATCGTATTGATCTTCGCCAGCACGGCCCGACGGCGGTTGCTGCCGCGCTCGCACCGGGCGAGCTGCTGGTGCAGGCGGCGCAGCCGTTTCGCCTCACCTTTGGTGACGTATGCGCGGTCGTGGAAGGTGGCGTCGCTGGTCGTCGCGGCCACCTTCACGCCCCGGTCCACGCCGACCGCCCGGTCCGGCAGAGCGTGCCGATCCGGAGTGTTCCTGCCGTCTTCCACCAGGAACGACACCATCCAGTGCCGTCCCTGCCGGGTGACGGTCGCCGAGCGCACCTCCCCGCCCAGTGGCCGGGACCAGCGAAAGCGCACCCAGCCGAGCTTCGGGAGCTTCACCCGTCCCCACCTGCGGCCGATCCGCTCCACCACGATCAGGTTCCCCGCCGGGAACCGGAACGACGGCGACCAGTGGGCCTTCGAGCGCCACCGGACCCTGAACGTCCCGTGCTCACAGCACGCCCGGTCCAAGTCCCTCAAGGTCTGCTGCAACACATGCGACGGCGCATCCCCGAGCCACGGAAACTCCCGCTTCGCCTCCACCAGCTCGGCGGCCTGCGGCACGTAGTTCATCCACGCACCCCGCCGCCGGTACTCCCGCCGCTGCTCCAACGCGGTGTTCCACACCACCCGGCAGATGTCGCCGAACATCTCACACAACCCGGCCTGCGCCGAGTCGAGTTCAAGCCGGTACCGACGCCCGGACAACATTGCGAAACACCCCCTTCGGCTGCCGAAATCAACCTAGCCCACGCCACTGACAGCGCAGCGAATCGCGCCGCTTCGCGGCTCCGGCACAGCAAGAGCCAACCCCCAGCTGAAGCAGGGGGTCTGCACTCAAGAATTCAGATCAACCCGTTCCAGCACGCGCTCGCCCACACTCGACCCTCTTGGCGCCAAACCCACTCAATGGACAGGCCGAGCGTACGCCGAACGAAGATGCGGCCAGGGCGAACATTGCCTGACTAGCCCCCGACAACCTGGCCGCCCCGCGTACCCCGGGGCGCGCTGAGGACCCGGGCCCGTGCGCCGGTTCTCCGTTGATCATCCCCGCCCTGACCTGGCACGATCGTCCGCACCGGGGGATGACGACGGGCCGGTGCGGACGCCGTCCGCGAGGGAGGACACGGTGGAGACGACGGAGCGGGGCGCGGGCTGGGCGGGGGTGCGCGAACAGGTGCCGGCCCTGCGGACGGCGCCGTTCGCGGCGGAGGTGTTCGGTGCCCGGCGGGCGTCCGGGCACGGCTTCCTGCTGGAGGCACCGCTGGAGGAGACCGAGCTGGCCGACGCGGAGGCGCAGTTCGGCGTCCGCCTCCCGCCGGACTACCGTTCCTTCCTCCTTGAGGTGGGCGCCGGCGGAGCGGGCCCGGACTACGGGCTCTTCCCGCTGCGGCGCGACGGGCAGGGCTGGCACTGGAGCGAGGGCGGTGTCCGCAGCGACGGCGCACTGCTCGCACGGGCCTTCCTGTCGGCGCAGGAGCGCACGCGCCTGGAGGAGGACCTCGACGCCCGCGAGCCGGCCGAGGCGGACTTCCCCGACGACGAGTCGTACCGTGCGGCGTTCCGGGCCTGGGACGCCGAGTGGAAACGCCTGGACCAGCGGATCACGGCCGGAGCGATCTGCCTCGGCCACGAGGGCTGCGGCTACTACACCTGGCTGGTCGTCACCGGCCCGGAGCGCGGCACCCTCTGGTCCGACGGCCGCGCGGCCGACCTCTCGCTGAGCCCGCTCACCAGCGGGGCCGGCCGGCTCGGCTTCCGCGAGTGGTACCTGGACTGGCTGGCCCGAGCCGCCCGGACGGCACACGGCCGGTGATCCCGACGCCGGCCGACGCCGCCCGGCGGACGGGGCCGCGCCGGGCGCACCGGCTGCGGGCCGGGCGCGCGGGGGCGGGTTCGCAACCGAAGTGATTCCGCCGGGCCGACGGATCGCGTCCGCGCTTCCGAGCGCTCCTACCGCGGGCGGAACCCGGCGGTGATCCTGGGCGATGCGGGTCCGGACGCCGGGAAACGGCGCCGCGGCTCCGACCGGTCGTCGGAGAGCGGGACGGTCCGTCAGGAACGCCCCACGACGCCCGACCGCCGACCACCCCCGTCGAGCAGCGCGCCGCAGCATCCGCCACGTCACACCGTCCGCAGCACTCCGCCGCGCTGCCATCCACCGCACCGCGCCGTCCGCAGCACCCCGCGGTGCTGCGCATCCACCGCACCGCGCCGTCCGCAGCGCCCCACCGCACCGGCGGCGCCCCGCGAGCCCCCGTCCGCACCGTCACCGGCACGCCGGGCGTGCCCGTCTCCCGAGAGGAAACCCCATGGCCATCGGACTGCGACTGCCGCGCGGCTTCGCCGCGCTGGTCACCGCCCTCCTCGCCGCCGCGGCCGCCGTCCCGCTGACGGCGTCCAGCGCCGCGGCGGTCACGGCCCCCATCTGCCTGAGCGGCAAACTCCAGTACGACTACCAGTCGGCCGAAGCCGGCACGAGCAAGCCCACGATGACCAAGCCGGTCCGCAACGCGAACGTCCAGCTGTGGGGCGCCGAGAAGCCCACCGACACCCCGCGTCAGCTCACCGCCGACTACGTGTACACCGCGGTGAGCGACGGTGGCTTCAACCTCTGTTACACCCCCACCACCACGACCTCGATGAGCAGCCTGTGGGTGCGGTTCCGCACCGAGAGCACCAAGCTGTGGAAGGTCAGCGACACCAGCGGCAACCCCTACACGCTGGACTCGACGCACCGGAGCGACATCTCCACCAGCACCAGCCTCGGCACGCTCAAGGCCTCCGCCGCCGACGCCCGGGCCTGGCACGCCTTCGACACCGTCAACCTGCTGTGGTGGTACCGCAACAACCCCGCCAGCATCTGCTGGTCCGCCCACGAGACCAACAACGGCGCCTGCACCGAACTCAACATCCAGTGGACCGCCAACTCGGCCGACGGCCCGTACTACGACCTGGCGAACACCGTCCACCTCGCCGCCGCCGACCCCGACTCCGAGCACACCGTGCTCCACGAGTCCGGCCACTTCCTCATGCACCGGCTGTACAACGGCGCGTTCCCGCCCGTCACCAACTGCAGCCCGCACTACGTCAACCTGGTCAGCTCCGGCACCTGCGCCTGGACCGAGGGCTTCGCCGACTCCACCGCCGCCTACCTCCTGGGCGACTACCGCTACGTGTGGCCCGACGGCAGCAGCTACCCGTTCACCTACACCACCGGCTGGAACACCGGGGACCAGGTCCAGGGCAACGTGGACGGCTCGCTGCTCGACCTGTGGAACAACGTGGACGGCGGCTGGAACGGCACCATCAGCGTGCTGACCACGCACACCCCCTCGACATTCGCCGAGTACTTCAAGACCGACCGGCCCGCCGCCGTGCCGCCGCTTTCCACCACCGGAAGCGCGCTCACCTCCCTGGCGGCCCACACCATCGACTATGGCCCCACCATCGTGGGCGACAACCAGTACCACGCCCTCACCAACGGAGGCGGCCTGGCCCTGGAACACGCCGGTCAGTGCACCGCCTCCAGCAACGTCGTCGCCGACCTCGACGCCTATGACCCCACTCGCGCCTCCGAGAAGTGGAAGCTGGACGCGAACGCGGACGGCACCGCGAGGATCTACGACAGCTGCCCGACCCCCCTCACGCTGACCGCCCCCGCCACTGCCGGGGCCCAGGTCACCCTGCAGGCCTTCAACGCGGCCAACCAGTACCAGAAGTGGCAGGTCACCAAGAACAGCAGCGGCAACCTGACGATCACCAACCCGGTGACCGGCTACGTGCTCGACAGCGCCGGCGTCAGCGTCGGGACCGCCGTGACCGTCAACCCGGCCGGTGCCGCCAACACCCAGGACTGGGCCACCCTCAGCTGACGGACGGGCGCGCTGTCAGCGGCCGTCAATCCACGGTTTATCGCGCTGCCGCAGAGTGTTCCCCGGCCGCGGAAGTGCCCTGCGGCCGAGATCGGGGGACCTCATGGGAACGTAAGCCGGCCGGCGGCAGCGGCAACAACGCCACCGCCGAGTTCTCCGCCTGGGGCCGATAGCCACCGCACCACGGGCGCACCCCACCGTGGTGACCACCCCGCTACCCGCCCTGAACGGCAGGTAGCGCCCGGCCGGTCCGGCCTGCGTCGGAC
>NZ_JBHVFE010000328.1:0-10315 GCF_042801945.1 Kitasatospora sp. NPDC057542 | reverse complement strand
CGCCCCAGCCGGTCATTCGCCCCCGAGGGCCACCTTGACGCCGAAGCCGACGAGCACCGAGCCGGTGACCGCGTCGATGGCCCGCCGCACCGAGCCGCGGTTCAGCCACCGGCGGACGAGCTGGGTACCGAGTACCAGCGCGCTGAACCAGACCAGCCCCTCCAGCTCGTGCACGGCCGCCAGGACCACCCCCATCAGCAGGTGCGCAGCGCCGCTGGGGATGAACTGGGGCAGGTCTCCACCACGAAGTCGTGGAAGGGATGCCACCACTCGTCCCGGTCCTCCAGGGAGTACCGGTGCCCGGCCTTCCACGCGGCGAACTGTTCGGCTTCGTCGGCAACGCTGTACTGATCACGCATCTCCAGATGCACGGCCGACTTCTTCGTCTCCCGGAGCAGAGTCCTGAAGTCCGGCACGTTCGATGGCATCGCAAGCCTTCCTGATGAAGGGGATCATTCGCTCGGGGATACTGATCACGGACTCGTGGGCAGGCACGCCGACCTTGTGACCGACAACCCACTCGGTCTCGCTGACCTCCGCAAGCTCGGCCCCGGTGACAGTGTCGCTCTGAATCACGAGTCGACGCTGAGCCACGTCCGCCCAGACGGTGGGCGAGCCTTCCTCGTTGGTCTCAGGATCGATTCCGAAGAACCCTAGGCCCATGATTCCCTCTCCTGTCACGTAGCTTGCGCATTCTTGCGACCGGATGTGACGCGCCTACCAGCATCCGGCGCCCGGTGCCGCCTTGTCCGGCGTTTCCTGACGAACCACCCGCCTGGTCGAGCTCGGAGCCTGGAGCAGTGCCGCAGCCCCCGGCGCGCGGGCGGCGGGGGCCGGCGGTCAGGCGTCCTCGTCGGGCGGGGTCGCGCGGAGGGCGGTGACGACGCCCAGGGCGACGGTCGCGAAGGCGAGGGCGAGGAGGACGGCGAAGGCCGTCCCGATCAGGAATCGCACGGCATCTCGCGTTCGGCGTCGAGGAGCAGGACGAGGAGGTTCAGGAGCGTCGACGCGGGCGCGGTGTTGAAGCGGACGAGGACGCGGCCGTCGAGGGTCTTGTCGGTGGAGGCGGAAGGAAAGATCAGGCCGAACTTCCTCCCGCGCTCCTGGACTTCGGCGAGGAGGGTACGGACGTGGTCGTCGGTGTAGTGCCGGATCCGGGGGTCGGTCGGCAGCATCGGGTGGCGGCGGGCCATCACGCGGCACCGTCCAGCTCGAACCAGACGGACTTGGCGCGCTCGTGGGGGTCGACGCCCCAGCGGTGGGTGAGGCCCTCGACGAGTTGGAGGCCCCGGCCGGACTCGGCGAGCAGGGACAGCGGTGGGGTGGTGGGGAGGATCGGGCTCTCGTCCGTGACGGAGACGCGGAGCGATTCGTTGATGGAGATGATCTCGACGAGCGGAGCGGGGGTGCCCCCGTGTCGCCAGGCGTTGACGAGGAGCTCGCAGAGGGCGAGCTGCGCGTCGAAGATCACGGACGGGGACCAGCCGACGCGGGTCATGGTGTTGTGGAGGGTCTGACGGGCGATGGCGATGGTGGGGGTGTTGATGTGACGCATGGGAGTTCTCCCGAGGCGTGAGTAAGGGGAGGATCCGGCGGAACATGTGTCGCCGTGAGCCAGGCCAGCGGAGATGGGCGTGGCTGCTCTGCGGTGCTTGCTAGCAGGCGTTACTGACGATCCGTCGGATCAATCTGAGATCGACCATACCCGATCGGAATCACATGTGATCCCAGATCCGGATACATTCACCCCCAAGTGGACCCTGCGCACAACAGCGCGGCAGACTTGGTCCACACCGGCCAGGAAGGTGCCAATGCCGCCACGAGCACACCCGACGCTTCGCCAGCTCCGCATCGGGACCGAACTCCGGAAGATGCGCGAGGCTGCAGGACTGTCGACCTCCAACCTGAGCAGAGCCCTCGGTATCGACCGGACTCAGGTCAGCCAGATCGAAGCGGCCAAGGTCGGCGTGAGCCCTGACCGGCTCCGCTCGTTCGCCGCTGCCTGCAAGTGCATGAATGAGCCTCTGATCGATGCGCTGGAAGCCATAGTCCTGGACCGGTCCAAGGGCTGGTGGGAGGAGTATCGGGGGACGGTCCCCGATGGCGTTCTTGAGAATGCGGAGTTGGAGAAGACCTCCCACGGACTCAAGCTGTGGCTTCTCACTCACATGCCCGGACCATCCCAGACCCTCAGCTACGCCTCGGCCGTCTTCGGACGCGTCTTCCCTCCGCTGCCCCGGCATGAGGTGGAAGCACGCACGGCATTCAGAATGCAACGCAAGGCAGACCTGCGCCGCAACCCGAAGCCGACGACGTTCTTCATCTATGAGTCAGTCCTTTGGACGCGATTCGGTGGCATTCCGACCCTCAAGGAACAGCTCTCCTCGCTACTCGAAGACTCCGAGCTGCCTTGGCTGACCGTCCGAGTCGTACCCTTCGACATCGAAACCTTCCCTGGGGCTGCCGAGAACCTCACCTACGCCTTCGGCTCTGTCCCTGAACTCGACACCGTCGAACGAGAGTCCTCCCATGGACCCGAATACCTCGATGCCGTCAGCGAGCTGAACAGCTACCGATACATCTTCGATCGCACAGAAGCTTCGGCATTGAGCGAGACTGACTCTCGTGACTTGATCCACAAGATCGCACAGAACCTATGAAAGGCCCGATATGACGGACACCGAGTGGCAGAAATCCTCGTTCAGCGGCAACGTCGAGAACTGCGTGGAGGTCCGCACGGTCGCCGGGGCGGTCGAGCTCCGCGAGTCCGACGAGGCCCACCTCATCCTCCGCACCACCCCGACCGCCCTCTCCGCCCTCCTCCACGGCATCAAAACCGGCGAGTTCGACCACCACGCCTGACAGCCCCACCCCGCGCCCCTCGCCCTCCCCGGGCGAGGGGCGCAACCACCGCACGGCGAAGGCCAAGGCGTCAAACCAGGCAGGAAACAATTATCGCGCCCGACCGGACCGACTGCGCCCGGCCGTCGGCTGCGGGATCTGCCGGGGGCGAGGCGTCTTCCTGCCGACAGAGTGACTCGGCCGACGTCCGGCGGGTCAGTTCGGCTGCTCTCCGAGGGCAGTGCGGAGCCAGTCGAGTGAGTCGGCCGCCAGAACGGCGTCCGCTAGCTCGTTGGCGGTCTTCGTGGTCAGCCGCCCACGGCTGTTGTCGATCCACCGCTGGGCGTTCGCATAGCCCTGAGCCCGGTACTCGATGCCTTGGATCAGGCACTCCAGCTTGTCGGCGTCCCGGGCGCAGATCGCCTCCGGCGACTCCTTCGCCTCGTACTCGGCGATGAGCTCCTGCACGGCCGACGCCAGCACCTCGGGCATGCCGGCGACTTGGTCGGCCGTCACCGCCTCCGGGTCGGCGCTGGTCGCGTACTTCTTCCCCACGTAGTTGACGTCCCCGGTCCGCGTCTCTGCGATGTCGTGCCAGGTGGCGAGGAACGCCGCTTGCGCGGGGTCGGCGCCTTCGAGCTTGGCGATGATCGAGGCGAGGAGCGAGGTGCGCCAGGAGTGTTCGGCTACCGACTCGGGGTCGCGGACGCCGGCCATCCACCAGCCCGTGCGCCTGGTCTGCTTGAGCGTCCCGGCTTCGAACAGGAAGCGCGCCACCGAGGACAGGTCATCGGACACCGTCGGGCTCCTCTCACGCCTCAGCGAGGCGGATTGCGTAACGGACGTTCTCGAGTTCGCGCCGCCCGCGCGACGAGAGCTCAGCGCTATCCAACATCATGGGAAGTCGGTCTCGTAGAACACTTGCTGCTGCTCCGGAGCGCAGCAGGTTCGGCCGGATCTGGAGCAAGGACCACACGCTGTGGATGTTCAGGTCGAGGTAGCCGTGGCGGGTGTCGATGCCATCGGCGAGGTGAGCGAGTAGCTTGTGTCCGGGCCAGGGGCCCGGTGCCGGGGACGCGATGAAGTCGTCGGAGAGTTCGAGTGGGATCTCGCCGATCCAGTACGCCCAGTAGTTGAGGTTCGCGGCTGCGCCGGCGTCGTCGGCGAGGGCGGTGTCGATGAAGTGGGACATGCGGTCCGGGTCGCCGTGGCGGGCGGAGACCATCGCGACGGAACGGAGGTTGAGCCAGTTGCTCAGCCAGTCGCTCGGTCGCGCGGTTCGCTGTTGATGGGCAAGCCACGAGCACGTGTCGTCCTGGTCATCAAGTCCGGCGAGGTAGAGCGCCTGGCGTCGGAGGAGGAACTGGTTGCTCCCACGGGCCTCCTCTGCTGTGCGCCGCATGTTGGCGAAGAACCTGGCGCGGTCGCTCGTGGTGAGCTCCGGACCAGTCGGTACAGGCCCCCGCCGGGAGCGAGCCGCTGTTGGCAACTCACGGAAACGCCGGGGTGTCCCACCGCCGAGTGGCCACGCCAGGATCTCGATGAGGTCGCGCTGTATCACCATCGACCCAAGCGGACCGGCGCCGGTCAGGGCGCTCTCTCCGAGGGCACTGACGAGGAGCACATCGGCCTCAAGGGCACGTTCGAGGGCTTGGAGGAGGGTGGGCGGAGAGCCCATCCGCATCAGCCGGTGGCGGTGCGCGAGCACCTGCCCGATGGGCACCGCGGTGAGCGGGCGTCGGCCGCTCTCCCACCCCGCGATCGTGTCCGCCGAGACTGCCAGACGTTCGGCGAACTCCTCCTGGGTGCAGTCCTGTTGCTCTCGGATCACCCGCAGGACGTACCCGGAGATGATGCCCGCGCGAGGGCGAGGGCCCCGACCTTGACTGGCGGTCGGGGTTTGGCGTGAGCTTGATCGCAAAGAAGCCCCATCTTCGGGAGTCCGCTCCGGTTTACCCGTACTCGTGGTCACTGCACGTTCCGACTGGTGACTCCTACCGTCGTAGACGTGCCCGGTCGAGGCTAGCCGGAGGCCGCCCTGGCGGGCCTCCCCCTTCCTCGAACCGGTGAATGGGAACCACCGAAACCATGGAGGCACCGATGTTCGCGTACACGGATCGGATCCCGACCGGGAGCCCGCTCCCGCAGGGGCACATGACCCCGACCCCGTTCGTCGTCGGACGGATCGCCCCGTACCCGCCGTTCGAGGCGGGCGTCACCGCTCGCCGGATCGAGCTGGACCCGGCGAGCCAGACCGCGAAGTACTTCGGTCCGGACGGAGCCCCGATGATGATGCCGGGTCATGGCACCTCGTCCGGCACGAACCCGCCGACCGGAACCACCGGGCAAGGCGACACCCAAGGAGGGGACGCCGCGGACAGCGACACGGGGAATGACACCGACCAGTGACGTCGACCGACACGGGACCGGTCGCGGTCGTCACCAACCTGCAAGACCCGACCGCTGACCTGGTGATCACCGAGCTGTACGACCGGGGTGTCCCGGTCGTACGGTTCGACGCTGGCGACTTCCCCGCCACCCTGTCCTGCTCCGCCCGAATCGGCGGCAGCACACGGGAATGGGAGGGAAGCATGCGAACGCCCACACGGCTCGCCGGGCTGGGCTCGGTTCGGTCGTTGTACTACCGGCGGCCGTCCGCGTTCGCGTTCCCCCACCTCGCCCCGCAGGACGCCCGGGTCGCCGCCGCACAAGCCCGCTACGGCCTCGGCGGTGTCCTCGTCTCGCTCCCCGGGTGCCTGTACGTCAACCACCCGAACCGGATCGGCGATGCCGAGTACAAGCCCGCCGGCCTGGCCGCCGCCGCGGCCTGCGGCTTCCAGGTTCCACCGACCCTGCTCACCAACGAGCCTGACGAGGCACGCCGGTTCATCAAGACGCACGGGCAGGTAATTCACAAGCCGATCAGCATGCCGACGTACGTGATCGACGGCGTAGCCCAGACCGTCCCCGTCACCGAGGTCACCGCCGGGGAGATCGGCGGCTCGGTGGCCGGCACGATGCACCTCTTCCAGCAGCGCATCGACAAGATCTCCGACGTGCGGGTCACGGTCATCGGCGCGCGGGTGTTCGCCGTCCGGATCGACTGCGACCTTCTGGACTGGCGCGTCGACTACTCCGCCCACACCTACACGGCGATCCAGGTCCCGGAGCGTGTCGAGCGCGCCGTGTTCGCCTACCTCGCGCACTTCGGGCTGGTCTTCGGCGCGTTCGACTTTGCCCTCACCGGGCCGGGGCACGCCGATGACAGCTGGGTGTGGATCGAATGCAACCCGTCCGGGCAGTGGGCTTGGATGGAGCCCCCGACCGGGCTGCCGATGACCGCCGCTCTGGCAGATCTTCTCCAGCGAGGAGCAGCATGACCGACACCGCACAGCTTCGGCGACGCCTCGCCGACGACATCACCGGGCACGGGCTCACCGAACCGGCCTGGCGCAGGGCGATCGAGGACGTCCCGCGCGAGGTTTTCCTCTCCGATGCTGTGTTCCGCCGGGGCCAGGACGCTCAGGGCGTGACGGTCTACCGGCCGCTGCGCCGCCAGGAGGTCACCGCGGACAAGTGGCTGGCGATGGCGTACAGCAACGAGACGTGGGTGACCCAGGTCGATGGGATCGACGCCGACAACGCGACCGGCCCGGTGCACGGGCTGCCGACCTCGTCGTCGACGCTGCCCTCGCTCGTCGTACGGATGCTGGAGGCCGCCGGTATCGGGGAGGGCGATCGGGTGCGGGAGATCGGCACCGGGACCGGGTTCTCCACCGCGGTCCTGTGTCACCGGCTCGGAGACGACCTGATCACCTCGGTTGAGGTCGACCCGGCGGTCGGCGCTCGCGCGCGCAGGGCGCTGCACGGCCTGGGCTACTCCCCGTCCCTGGTCATCGGCGACGGCCTGAACGAGCGGCAGGCCGGCGTCGAGTTCGACCGGATCGTGGCAACGTGCTCGGTGCGCAGCATTCCGTACCCGTGGCTCTGGCAGCTGAGGCCCGGAGGCACGATCACGACGTGCCTCGGCGGGTGGATGCAGGCCTCCGGGTTGGTGCACATCACCGTTCAGGAGGACGGCAGTGCGACGGGCCGGTTCACCGGTGAGCAGACGGCGTTCATGCTTGCCCGGCCCCACCAACCGCCACCGCGCCTGACGTTCACCATGCACTCGGGCGTCCCCCGGCCGACCGGCCTCGACCCGTCCCGCCTGTGGTCGTGGACCGGCAGGTTCCTCGCCCAGTTGGCCGCGCCGTCAGCCGAGTTGCTGGGCGCCGGTGCCCAGGTGATCCTGCTGGACACGGCAACCGGCTCCCAGGCGTGGACGGAGGTGGACGGGTCCGGCTGGACGGTTCACCAGCGCGGGCCGCTGCCGCTGTGGGATGCGGTGGAACACGCCTTCGAGCGGTGGGAGAGGGCCGGCGCCCCGGAGCAGGACCGGTTCGGCCTGACGGTGGCGGAGGATCAGCGGGTGTGGATCGGCGATCCGAGCGGTCCGAGCTGGCTCCTGCCCTCCTGAGCACCGTTAGGCTGGGCGCCCCGTCACGGAGGAGGACCAGGTGGACGAGGACGAGCCGCTGAAGCGGTGGGCGGCCCGCCGGGACTCGCAGCGCCGTTCGGTCGGCACGCTCAAGGCCGTCGTCCTCGGCTTCGAGGACGCTCCGTCCCACCTGCGCCAGGGCGAACCACGGCTGATCTCCCGCTGGGACGGCTACCAGTGGGTGCCCGAGACCATCGCACCGGACTACGCCGCCGCGCAGCGACTCGTCTGCGGCATCGAGGGGGACGGTGTGATCCCGATGCCGTCGGCCCAGCCGGCGAAGAAGCCCGCAGGCAAGCACCGCAAGCCCTGACCACTGGCCTGGTGCCTGGCCCCGGCGGGGGCCGGGCACCTGCGCACTCCACGTGGGCGACTTTCAGCTGTGGCGTCGCCGACATCGGGCACGCCGACCCGAACCTGGGCCAGACGGGAGAAGCCGGACCGGTGGGGCCGGTGCGGCCCCGGCGGCCGGTGGCAGGGCGGCCAGGGACAGCGTGCTGCCCGCGCCGAGCCCGACGGCCGTCCTCCGGCGCTTCGTGGTTCGACGTCTCGAAGCGCGGAGAACGGCCCCTCCGTGGTCCCCACTGGGACCGCGGTCCGACAGCTCAAGGGGTTCAGCCCGGGGCGGGAGCCGCCGCAGGACCGGGGTCGGTCTTCCCCTCGCCTCCTTCGAGCTGGTGGATCAGGGTCTTGAGCGTCGCGATCTCGTCGTGCAGGGCCTTCTTGCCCGCCTTGGTGAGCTGGATCCAGGTGCGGGCGCGTTTGCCCTCGTAGCCCTTGTCGATCGTGACCAGATCCGCCTTCTCCAGGACCCCGAGGTGCTGGGAGAGGTTGCCGGCGGTGAGACCGAGCGTGGTGCGGAGGAACGTGAACTCCACCCGCCGGGCTTCCTTGGTCACCGCGAGGATGCCCAGGCGGACGCGTTGGTGCACGACGTCGTCGAGGCTGCTGGTGGGGTGTTCGGTCATGCGGCCGACCGCTCCTTGCCCCGTTGCAGCAGGGCGAGGCCGATGCCGCCGAGGAGCAGCACACCTCCCTCGAACAGGATGCCCGGGAAGCCCCACGGTGAAGGGTCGGGAAGGTCGCCGGCGCTGAGCATGACGCCAAGGTACCCGCAGGTGATGGCGAGGAGCGGCCAGCTGCGTTCGATCCGGGCGAGCAGCAGCAGCGCCAGTCCGATCGTGCCGGCCGGGCTCACCACCGTGTTGAAGACCAGGGCGACGGGCGACGGTCCGTGGAGGTCGGCGAGGAAATCCGGGCGCAGGGCCCGCCACGCCACGTAGCCGGTGATGAGCGCGACCAGGGCGATACCCAGCGCCAGGTACGGTCCGACCCTGGTGCCCAGGCCGGTGCGGGCGGAACGCCGCAGGTAGAACCAGCTGATGGCGGCGTAGGCGAGCACCAGCGCCACCGGCCAGTACCACATGGCCGGCGGCAGGCCACCGGGGTGGTGGTCGCCTTGGCCGTAGCGGACCACCGGTGCGGCGGCGAAGCGCACGGCGGCGAAGACGAGGAGGGCGAACCAGGCGCCGCGTTGCTCACGACGGATGTGGCGGACCAGGGCCTGCTTCATCGCCAGGAGGTTGCGGGGGTCGTTCGAGGACGGGACATGGTGAGTCGTCACGCCAACCAGGTTTGCATGACAAACTGATTGCGTCTAGAGATCTCTTTGCGATGCCCGTGGACACCACTCCCGCGCGAACATTCAGGCGATGTCTACATGTTGACGCCCCGTCGGTTGAATGAACCGCCGTCGCGTGCCGCAGGGGACGGCCGGGACGCGGGCGGCGCCCGGGGCCTGCGGGGCCTGGCGCCGCCTGCCCGGCGGCCGCGCGATTGGGTGGCGACCGCTATTGATCCCGCACTGTTCACCGGGGCCTGCTGGAGTGGACGGGTTCTCCCCCACCCCGTCGCACTCCTCGCCGAACAGGTCAGGTGAACGACATGGCCGACCGCCCCCTCCCGCCGACCCGCCGCCCGGCCCGGGCCGCGCTGTACCTGCGCTGCTACCCCGCCGACCCGGCGGGGCTGGAGTACCAGCGCGCGGCACTGGAGCGCCTGGCCCGGCAGCGCGGCCTGCCGGTGCCCGGCGCGTTCCTGGACGACGGGGTGCGCTCCGGCGACCGGCGCCCCGCCCTGGAGCGGCTGCTGGAGCGGGCCGGGCAGGGCTGGGTGAACGTGGTGCTGGTGCCCGGGCCGTTCGTCTTCTCGCTGGACGACCACAGCGCCCGGGCGACCGTGCGCCGGCTGGAGGCGCTGGGCTGCACGGTGCTCGAACTGCCCGGCCGGGGCGTTCTGCCGCACCGGCTGCCGGTCCCCGCCCGTACCGCACGTATCGCCTGAACGCCCAGCCCCGCCCGTCCCGGGTCCTGGTGCGCAGGCGGCGACCCGACGGGTACCGCCGGGAGCCGTCACGGCATGATGTGCCCATGGCCTTCGCACCCCTCCTCGGCGAGCGCCGCGCACCCGAACCAACCGGACGGCCGTGAGTCGGCCCGTCGAGCCGGGATCGCCCGGCGCCGGATTCGCGTTCGTGGGACGTCGGCCGGAACTGGACCGTCTGACCGGGGCGATGCTCCGCCCGCCCGCCGTGGTGCTGGTCGAGGGCGAGGCCGGCCTCGGCAAGTCCCGCCTGGTGGCCGAGGCCGCGGCCGGCGCGGCCGCGGCGGGCCGCCGGGTGCTGACCGGCTTCTGCCACCCGCTGCGCGAGCCGCTGGCCTTCGGCCCGGTGGTGGACGCGCTGCGCGGCGTCGGCCCGTTCCTGCCGCCCGCCGACCGCATCCCGGCCAGCGCCGGGGCGCTGCGCCCGCTGCTGCCCGACCTCGCCGACCGGCTCCCGCCGCTGCCCGCGGGCGTCGGCGAGGGGCCGCCGGGGCTGCGGCTGCTCGTCCAGGCGGTGCGCGCCCTGCGGGGCGCGCGCGGCGAGACGGTGCT
>NZ_JBHVFE010000327.1:0-10331 GCF_042801945.1 Kitasatospora sp. NPDC057542 | reverse complement strand
GCCGGGTGGTGGGGCCCTGCGTCACCGTCGCCAGAACAGGTGGTGCGCCACGCCGCTCGGGCTGGGCACGACCTCCAGGTGGAACCGGTCGAGCAGCTCGTCGGGGGAATCCCAGAGCTTCAGTCCGGACCCGAGCTTCACCGGTGAGACCACCACGTGCAGGGTGTCCACGAGGTCGGCGTCGAGGAACTGCCGGACGGTGGTGACCCCGCCGCCGAGTCGCACGTCCTTGCCGTCGGCGGCTTCCCGCGCCCGTTCGAGGACCGTGGCCGGGTCGCCGTCGACGAAGTGGAACGTGGTGTCGGAGAGCGTGAACGACGGGCGCTCGTGGTGGGTCATGACGAACACGGGGGTGCGGAACGGGGGCTCGTTCCCCCACCAGCCGCGCCACTCGTGGTCCTGCCAGGGCCCGCGCTGGGGCCCGAACTTGTTGCGGCCCATGATCTCGGCGCCGATGTTGCGAGCGAAGTCCCGGGTGAAGTAGTCGTCCAGGCCCCGGCTGCCCCCGGGATCGGTGCGCATCGGCCAGCTCGCCGTGGCCCCGGCCCAGGAGAACAGCCGCTCGGGCCGGTCGAGGCCGAACGGGAGCTCGAAACTCTGGTCCTCACCGGCACCGATGCCGTCGCTGGAGACGTTGAAATTCATGACTCTGAGCAGTTGATCCATGGCTGAATCTCCGGTTGCGTCCTCGTGCGGCGGGGCGCCGCACGCCAGGACGTCGGAGCGGACGCGGCCGGATTGACATCGGCCCGCGGATTTTTTTCCGAGGGGTGTCGGGAATCGGCCCCGGCGCTGTGGCCGCCGCGCGACCGTTCACCCGGGTCGCACGGGCGTCACCGCCCGTCCAGCCGTTCCGACCGGCATCCCGTGAGGCCGCCCGTCAGGCGAACGGGCCCCGCGGGAACCACGGGTCGTGGACTTCCCGTGGGCCGTTCGGGGTGAGAAGGGTGAGGCTGTGGGCGCCGGAGGCGTACTCGGCGAGCTGGACCGAGCCGTGGCGGGTCTCCAGTTCGGCCTGTACGGGTACCGGCAGCTTGGTCAGCGCCCGCCGCAGTTGCAGGGCGTCGCGGCGGCTGACCGGCTGCGGGGAACGCAGGACCAGCCGCAGCGGGCTGAGCGGACCGGTGACCGGTACCCCGCTGCCCAGCTCGTAGCCGACCGCGCCGATCGGGCCCCAGGGCAGTCGGTGGTCGGCCACCAGTCGGCCGACCTCGGGCAGCAGGGCCAGGGCCGGGATGCCGGCCAGCCGTTCGGGGGCCAGGTGCTCGCGTCGTTCGGGGAGCTGTTCGGGGCGCAGGGTCCGGGCCACCGCCGCCCACGGGGCGAGGGCGTCCAGCCGCAGTCCGGGGCGCGGGCCGCGCACGGTGACCGGGAACCACAGCTCGGGTGCCGCCTCGGGGTCCCGGGTGCAGCGCTGCGGATGCGGCAGGTCGACCGGGTTGCCGACCACGGCGGGCGCCCGGCCGACCGTCACCCAGGGGTGTACCCGCAGCACCGCCCGCGCCCAGTCCGGCAGCCGGCCGCCCGCGAGGGGCCGCAGCGAGCTGGGGCACTGCATCAGCAGCAGGTCGTGCGGGCCGGGCAGCCGGCCGTCCAGCGCGGCGAGCGGGCCGACCCGGCGGCGCGGTCCGTCGTGCAGGTCCTCGGCGGTGCGCCGGGCGGGGCTTCCGGGATGTACGACGGTCACTGCGGGCTCCAG
This sequence comes from Kitasatospora sp. NPDC057542, assembly GCF_042801945.1. Lineage (NCBI taxonomy): Bacteria > Bacillati > Actinomycetota > Actinomycetes > Kitasatosporales > Streptomycetaceae > Kitasatospora > Kitasatospora sp. NPDC057542. The sequence goes on along the minus strand of NZ_JBHVFE010000327.1, from coordinate 8,632 downwards.
GGGGTGGCGTGGATGTCGCCGACGGTCCCACCCTCCGCCCGGCCGACGGCCTGCGGCTACGGCCGTTGGGCGCGGTCACCAGGGACCAAAGGCTCAAGGTGCGTCCGTCGACACGCGGTGTGAGAGTGGGGGCAGCCCGGTATTCCGACATTCCGTCCATCCCCTCTGGAGGAGTCATGGGCATCTTCGACAGGTTGTTCCACCGGCCGCCGCACGAGCCCGCCGGGCAGGAGGCCGCCCAGCGTGCGGCCCTCGCCCACGACGAGGCCGCCGACGCGTACGGTGACGAGGTCGAGCGCACCCGGGAGACCCAGGAGCGGCTCGCCCAGGAGGAGGCCGACCGGCGCGCCGCCGAGAACATGACGGCCGAAGGCGACCCCTGGGACTGAGGCCCCACCGGTCCGGTAGCGGCCGTCACCGCGCCCGCGGCGGCAGCGGCGGGCGCCGCAGGTCCGGCCGGGGCGTGGACTCCGGCGGGGGCTCCGCGGCGGGCGCGTCCTCCAGCAGCTCCAGGGCCAGCTGGACGGCGGCGACCAGCTCCGGGTGGCGCCCCCGGGCCCAGTCGCGGGGGGCGCGCAGGATGTGCACGTCCGGCTCGACGCCCCGGTTCTCCACGGACCAGCCGAGCCCGCCGCCGAACCAGGAGGCGTTCTTCGGCACCGAGATCTGGGTGCCGTCGCCGAGGGTGTGCCGCCCGGTCATCCCGACCACCCCGCCCCAGGTGCGGGTGCCGATCACCGGGCCGAGCCCGAGCAGCTCGATCGCCGCGATGATCACGTCGCCGTCCGAGCTGGTGGCCTCGTCGGCCAGCGCCACCAGTGGTCCGCGCGGCGCGTGCCGGGGCCAGCGCACCGGCCGGCGGCCCCGGCTGAAGTCCCAGGCCAGGACGTGCCGGGAGAGCTTCTCCAACACCAGTTCGGAGACGTTGCCGCCGGCGTTGCCGCGCACGTCCAGCACCAGCGCGGGCTTGTCCAGCTCGCGCCGCAGGTCCCGGTTGAACTGCGCCCAGCCGGAGCCGCCGAGGTCCGGGATGTGCAGGTAGCCGCACCGCCCGTCGCTGAACTCCCGGACCAGGGCGCGTCGTTTGGTCACCCAGTCCTGGTAGCGGATGGGCCGCTCGTCGATCAGCGGGGTGATCACGATCCGCCGCACCGGGCCGTCCGGGTCGCTGCGCAGGGCCAGTTCCAGGGTGGTGCCGCCGGTGCCGCCGGTGCCGGCGAGCATCGGGAGCGGTCCGCGCAGCGGGTCCACCGGGCGGCCGCCGATCTCCAGGAACTCGTCGCCCTCCCGGACGCCCTGGGCGGCCAGCGGGGCGCGGGCACGCGGGTCGGAGGTCTCGCCGGGCAGTACCCGCTGGACCAGCCAGCGGCCGTCGGGGGAGCGGTGGACGGTGGCGCCGAGCAGGCCGAGCGGCTGTTGGGCGAGCGTGGGGCCCTCGGCGCGCCGGGAGGGGGTGACGTAGGCGTGCGAGGTGCCGAGTTCGCCGAGGAGTTCGCGCAGCAGGTCGGCGAAGTCGTCGGGGGAGCAGACCCGGTCCAGCAGCGGCTCGTACTGGGCGACCAGCGCGGGCCAGTCCAGTCCGGACATCCGCTCGTCCCAGAACTGGTCCCGGACGATCCGGGCGGCCTCGTGGTAGGCCTGGCGCCACTCGGCGGCCGGGTGCACGGTGTGGGTGATCCGGCGCAGGTCGACGGTGGTGCCGGCGGCGGGGGCGGCGACCGGGACGACCCGCAGCATCCCGGCCGAGTAGACCGCGATCGAGCCGCCGTCCCCGGAGACCGCGTAGCCGTCCAGCTTGTCGACCAGCGTGCTGCGGGTGCCCCGGGCCAGGTCGAAGTGCTCCAGTGAGGGGCGCCCCGAGGTGTCCTCCGGGCTGGCGAAGGTCTGACCGAGGGTTCCGGAGATCGGCCAGCGCAGCCAGACCAGGCCGCCGCGCACCGCGTCGGTGGCCGAGTACTTGGAGGCGATCACCGGGAACTGGAGCAGCCGCTCGCCGATGCCGTCCGGGTCGACCCGGACGGTGCCGTCGCCGTCGCCGTGCGGGGCGCCGTCCTCGGCCGGGGCGGCGAACGGCGAGGGGGTGCCGGCGGCGAGCGGGACGAGGTACGGGCGGCAGCCGAGCGGGAAGGAGAGGTCACCGGTGTGCACGTCGTGGACCGGGTCGAAGCCGCGCCAGGACAGGAAGGCCAGGTAGCGGCCGTCCCGGGTGAACACCGGCTGCTCGTCCTCGAACCGGCCGTCGGTGATGTCGACGGTCGGCGCGGGCACGTCGGTGCGGGTGAGCCGGATGCGGCGCAGCGAGCGCCCGGCGACCGGCTCGGACCAGGTGATCCAGTGCGAGTCGGGGGAGAAGCGGGCGCTGGAGACCGGTCCGTAGCCGGAGGCGGCCAGTTCGCGCACCTCGCCGTCGGCGGCGGAGACCAGCAGCAGCCGTCCGTCCGAGGCGGCGGCGGCGAGGCGGCTGCCGTCGGGTGAGGCGGTGAGCTCCAGGACGCGGCCGATCCGCCCGACGGCGAGCACCCGGTGGCGGTGCGTCTGCGACCCGGCGTGGCCCGGCAGTCCGGCGTGGCCGGGCAGCGGCATCACCTCGATCGCGTCGGCGCCCTCGGCGTCGGTGATCCAGGCCGCCTCGCCGGTGTGGCCGAGCACCACCGGCAGCCGGGTGCGCACCCCCGGGGTGTCGGCGAGCGCGCGGGCCGGGCCGTCCTTGTGGGTGAGCCAGTACTGGCTGCCGCGCACGGTGATCACTCCGGCCCGGCCGGTCCGGTCGCAGGCGAGGTCCTTGACCTGGGTGGCGGCGTTGACCTGGTACGGGCGGCGGCCGGCCCGGGCGCCGCCGAGCGGGACGCACAGCCGGCGCGGGGCGGGGGCGTCCAGGCCGTCCAGCAGCCAGAGGTCGCCGGCGTGCTGGTAGACGATCCGGGTGCCGTCGGTGGCGGCCTCGCGGGCGTAGTAGGAGGCGTGGTCGGTGTGCCGGCGCAGGTCGGTGCCGTCCGGGCGGCAGGAGTAGACGTTGCCGATGCCCTCGTGGTCCGAGAGGAAGGCGATCCGTCCGGCGACCGGCATCGGTGAGGCGAGGTGCCCGGTGTGCTCGGGCAGGATCCGCTCGCCGTCCACCCAGAGCCGGCCGGTGGCGCCGCCCCGGTAGCGCTTCCAGGCGGCCGGTTCGTGCGGGGCGGCGCCGGTGAGCAGTACGGTCCGCTCGCGGCTCATCTGGGCGTCGCCGACGGGCCCCCAGGGCATCCGGCGGCCGGGGGAGCCGTCCGGCGGCAGGGCGTGCGCCCAGGTGTAGTGGCTGAAGGGCTCGTGGTACGAGGTGACGGCCAGCACCTCGCCGTCCGGCAGCCAGCCGCGCACCCGGGTGTCCTGGCTGCCCCAGAAGCTGAGCCGGCTCGCCTGGCCGCCCTCGACCGGGGCGGTCCACACCTCGGGGGTCGCGGCGAGCCAGCTGGTCCAGGCGAGGGTGGTGCCATCGGGGGAGAAGCGGGGGTGGCTGACCCGGGTGCGGTCGCAGCCGACCCGCCAGGCCCGGCCGGTGCCGGTGCCGTCGGCGTCCAGCGGGGCGACCCAGACGTCGTCCTCGGCGGTGAAGGTGAGCAGGCCGCCGTGCAGGTGGGGGTGGCGGAGGTAGCCGGGCGGGGTCACCCCTCCATCCTTCGGCGGGGTGTCACACCCGGCAACCGGAGCGGCGGGGAACCGGTCTGGACCATTGACACCGCACGGCCGAATCTACTTCAGTGGTCTAGTCCAACTTGGGTGCCAGGCCGGGCCGTTCCCCCCACCGGCGCGTGCTCCGGCGTGCCCTCGGACGTCCCCCACGACCGCGCCATCGCAGGAGCGCCCGCATGCGCAGAACACCCGCCCCCAGAACTCCGGTCACGGGCCGCCGCGCGGCCGTCGCCGCCGGTACCGCCTCCGCCGTCGCCGCGGCCGCCCTGGCCGGCCTCGCGCTGGGCCTGGCACCCGCCGCCTCGGCCGGTGAGTTCCTGGCCAACGGCGGCTTCGAGTCCGGCTCGCTCGGCCCCTGGAGCTGCACCGGCAACTCCGGCAGCGTCGTCACCAGCCCGGTGCACAGCGGCAGCCGCGCGCTCGCCGCGGCCGCCACGGCCGGCGACACCGCCCAGTGCAGCCAGACCGTCACCGTCGCCCCGAACACCACCTACACGCTCAGCGCCTTCGTCAACGGCTCGTACGTCTACCTGGGCGTGGACGGCGGCGGCCCGAGCACCTGGACGCCGGGCACCGGCGGCTCGTACCAGAAGCTCAGCCTCGGCTTCACCACCGGCGCCAACCAGACCAGCGCCACCGTCTACACCCACGGCTGGTACGGCCAGGGCACCTACTACGCGGACGACATCTCGCTGGACGGTCCGGGCGCCCCCAGCCCCACTCCGACTTCCACTCCCACCGTCACCGCTTCGCCGACCGCGACCCCGACGGGTACGCCCACCGGGACGCCCACCGGCACCCCGACGGGCACGCCCACCGGGACGCCCACCAACCCGCCGGCCGGCAGCCACGCCCTGGTCGGCTACCTGCACGCGAGCTTCGCCAACGGCGCCGGCTACACCCGGATGGCCGACGTCCCGAACTCCTGGGACTTCATCAACCTCTCCTTCGGCGAGCCCACGTCCGTCACCTCCGGCGACATCCGCTTCAACCGCTGCCCGGCCACCGAGTGCCCGAGCGTCGAGTCGGACGACGAGTTCAAGGCCGCCATCGCCGCCAAGCGGGCCCAGGGCAAGAAGGTGCTGATCTCGATCGGCGGCCAGAACGGCCAGGTCCAGCTGACCGGCACCGCCGCCCGGGACGCCTTCGCCCGCTCGGTCTCGGCGATCATCGACACGTGGGGCCTGGACGGCCTGGACATCGACTTCGAGGGGCACTCGCTCTCCCTCGACACCGGTGACACCGACTTCAGGAACCCGACCAGCCCGGTCATCGTCAACCTGATCTCCGCACTGAAGACCCTCAAGGCCAAGTACGGCCCGGGCTTCGTGCTGACCATGGCGCCGGAGACCTTCTTCGTCCAACTCGGCTACCAGTACTACGGATCGGGCCCCTGGGGCGGCCAGGACCCGCGCGCCGGGGCGTACCTGCCGGTCATCCACGCGCTGCGCGACGACCTCACCCTGCTGCACGTCCAGGACTACAACTCCGGCTCCATCATGGGCCTGGACAACCAGTACCACTCGATGGGCGGCGCCGACTTCCACGTCGCGATGACCGACATGCTGCTCAAGGGCTTCCCGGTGGCGGGCAACGCGAACAACGTGTTCCCGGCGCTGCCCGCCTCCAAGGTCGCCATCGGCATGCCGGCCACCACCAGCGCGGGCAACGGCTACGTCGCCCCGGCCGAGGTGAACAAGGCGCTCGACTGCCTCACCAGGCTGGCCAACTGCGGTTCCTACGTGCCGCGTTCGGGCGCGCAGCCGAACCTTCGCGGGCTGATGACCTGGTCGATCAACTGGGACCGGTTCGGCGGCCAGGAGTTCTCCAGGAACTTCACCGGCTACTTCGGCCGCTGACCTGACGGCCTTCGGGGCCATGCTTGAACCTGACACCGGTGTGAGGTCCAAGCATGGTCCCCATGGCGACCACACAGCGCACGACCCCGGTGTCCCACAAGCCCTTTCCGCTCCCCGCCCTGCTGGCCCTGGCCACCGCCGTCTTCGTCACCGGCCTCACCGAGAACCTGCCCGCCGGCGTGCTGCCCGGGATGAGCGAGGCGCTCGGGGTCAGCGAGTCCGCGGCCGGGCAGACCGTCACCGTCTACGCGATCGGCTCCGCCGTCACCGCGATCCCGCTCACCGGGGCCACCGCCGGCTGGGGCCGCAAGCGGCTGCTGCTCACCGCGATGGCGGGCTTCGCGGTGGCCAACACCGTCACCGCGGCCTCCACCAGCTACCCGCTCACGCTGGCCGCCCGCTTCCTCGCGGGCGTCGCGGCCGGCCTCGCCTGGGCCCTGCTGGCGGGGTACGCGCGCCGGCTGGTGCCGGTCCGGCAGCAGGGCCGGGCCATGGCCGTGGCGATGGCGGGCGTGCCGGTGGCGCTGTCGCTGGGAGTGCCGGTCGGCACCTTCCTCGGGCAGGTGCTCGCCTGGTGGGTGCCCTTCCTGGCCATGACGGCACTGGCGGTCGGCGTGATCGGCTGGATCGCGGCGCTGTTGCCGGAGCAGCCCGGACAACCGGCCGGCGAGCGGGTGCCGGTCCGGCACGCGATCACCGTGCCCGGCGTACGGCCGGTGCTCACCGTGACGGTGCTCTACGTGCTCGCGCACACCATCCTGTTCACCTACATCGCGCCCTTCCTGGACCAGGCCGGCCTCGGCGACGCCACCGGCACCGTACTGCTGGTCTTCGGGCTGGCCTCGCTGCCGGCCGTCTGGCTGATCGGCGCCCACATCCACCGCCGGCTGCGGCAGTTGACGATCGGCGGCGCGCTGATGGTCGCCCTGACGGCGGCCGTCCTCGCGGTGTGGTCCGGCAGCACGCCGCTGGTGTACGTCGCGGCGCTGTTCTGGGGCCTGGGCTGGGGCGGCGCCCCGACCCTGCTCCAGACCGCCCTGGGCGACGCGGGCGGGGAGCGGGCGGACGCCGCCCAGGCCGTACTGGTGACCCTGTGGAACGCCGCGATGGCGGGCGGCGGCGTGGTCGGAGGCCTGGTCCTGAGCGGACTGGGGACCGGCGCCCTGCCCTGGACGGTGCTCGCGCTGATGCTCCCCGTCCTCGCCGTGACCACCGCCGCCCGCCGCCACGCCTTCCCGTCCCGGCGCTGACGCAGTGCCCCGGCGCCGGCCCGCAGGCGCGGGACCGAGGACCTAGCCCGCCATCAGCCGGTTCACCGCCTCGACCACCTCGGGAGACGCCTTCGCCATGGAACCCGAGGCGTACGGCGGCTGCGGGTCGTACTCGATCAGCAGCTGGATCGCCTGCGCGGTCGTGTCCCCGCTGATCACGCCGGCCAGCGTCAGGGCGAGGTCGATCCCGGCCGAGACCCCGGCGGCGATGGCGTACTTGCCGTCGATGACGACCCGCTCCGTCCCGGTCGGTTCCGCCCCGTACGCGGGCAGCCGGTCCAGAACGCCCCAGTGCGTGGTGGCCCGACGGCCCTTGAGCAGCCCGGCGGCGCCCAGCAGCAGCGAGCCCGAGCAGACCGAGGCGGTCCAGGTGGTGGTCGCATCCACCCGGCGCAGCCAGTCGAGCAGCGCCTCGTTCGCGAGCTGGGCCTGCGTGCCGGGCCCGCCGGGCACCAGCAGCAGGTCGGCCGAGTCCACCTCGTCCAGGGTGGCGTCCGCGGTGATCGCCAGGCTGCCGAGGTCGTTGCGCACCGGCCCCCGCTCGGCGGCGGTGAACACGACCTCGGCGCCCGGGATCCGGGCCAGCACCTCGTACGGGCCGACCGCGTCCAGGGTGGTGAACTCGGGGTAGAGCAGGATGGCGATGCGCATCAGTGACCTCCATCGGTACTGGGTCGGAAGCGGCGTCGGTACTCGGCGGGCGGGGCGGCCAGGGCCCGGACGAAGGCGCGCCGCATCGCCTCCGGGGTGCCGTAGCCGCAGGAGCGCGCGATCTCCTCGACGCCGTCGTCGGTGTCCTCCAACAGCCGCCGTGCGGCCTCCAGCCGGACCCCGTCCACGTACCGGCCCGGGGTCACCCCCACCTCGGCGGCGAAGGCACGGGCGAAGTGCCGCGGCGACAGTGCCGACCGGTCGGCCAGCGCCTCGACGGACAGGTCGGCCTCCGGGTGCTCGGCGATCCACCGCTGCACCTCGCGCAGCGGTTGCCGGGCCGCCACCTGGGCGGCCAGCTGGGTGCTGAACTGGGCTTGGTTGCCCGGCCGGCGCAGGAAGACCACCAGGTGCCGGGCGACCAGCAGCGCGGTGTCCCGTCCGAGGTCCTCCTCGACCAGGGCGAGCGCCAGGTCGATCCCGGCGGTGACCCCGGCCGAGGTGGCGATGTGCCCGTCCCGGACGTGGATCGGGTCCGGGTGCACCTCGACGTCCGGGAACCGCCGGCCCAGCTCCTCGCAGTAGGCCCAGTGGGTGGTCGCCCGGCGCCCGGCCAGCAGTCCGGCCTCGGCGAGCAGGAAGGCCCCGGTGCACACCGACACCACCCGCTCGGCCCGTCCGGCCAGCTCCCGGATCCGCGCCACCAGCGCCGGGTCCGGGTGCTCGGTGCCCTTCCCGCCGGGAACCAGCAGGGTGTGCACCGGCCCGACCTCGGCCAGGTCCGCGTCCGGCAGCAGTCGCAGGCCACTGTGGGTGCGCACCGGGCCGCCGCCGGGGGAGGCGGTGGCCACCCGGTACGCCTCCGGCCGGCCGGAGGCGTTGGCCGCCCCCGCGAACACCTCCAGGGGCCCGGTCACATCGAGGCTCTGCACGCCCTCGAAGAGGACGATGACCACGCTGCGCGCTCTCATGCTGCCAGCCTGTCAGCGGGTCGTGATGGCAGCAATGACCTGTTTCCCACCTTTCCTGCCACGCCCTGCGGGCGTACGGCAGAACGCCGGAAGGCCCCCCGCTTTCGCGAAGGGCCTTCCGGCTGTCTGTGCGCCGCCAGGGACTCGAACCCCGGACCCGCTGATTAAGAGTCAGCTGCTCTAACCAACTGAGCTAGCGGCGCCTGCTGAC
>NZ_JBHVFE010000326.1:0-10332 GCF_042801945.1 Kitasatospora sp. NPDC057542 | reverse complement strand
GAGCGGGAGACCGCCCGGGGGCCTTCAGCGCGTCGTGATCAGCACTCGATGACGTTCACGGCGAGTCCGCCGCGCGAGGTCTCCTTGTACTTGATCTTCATGTCGGCCCCGGTCTCCTTCATCGTCTTGATCGCCTTGTCCAGCGAGACGTGGTGCCGTCCGTCGCCGCGCAGCGCCATCCGGGCCGCGGTGACGGCCTTGACCGAGGCCATGCCGTTGCGCTCGATGCAGGGGATCTGGACCAGGCCGCCGACCGGGTCGCAGGTGAGGCCGAGGTTGTGCTCGATGCCGATCTCGGCGGCGTTCTCGACCTGCTCGGGGGTGCCGCCGAGGACCTCGGCGAGGCCGCCCGCGGCCATCGAGCAGGCGGAGCCGACCTCTCCCTGGCAGCCGACCTCGGCGCCGGAGATGGAGGCGTTCTCCTTGAAGAGCATGCCGATGGCGCCGGCCGCGAGCAGGAAGCGGACGATGCCGTCCTCGTCGGCGCCCGGGATGAAGTTCAGGTAGTAGTGGAGGACGGCCGGGATGATCCCGGCGGCGCCGTTGGTCGGCGCGGTGACCACCCGGCGGCCGGAGGCGTTCTCCTCGTTGACCGCCATCGCGTAGAGGGTCACCCACTCCATCGCGTTGGCCGGGCCGATCCCCTCGGCGCGCAGCGTCCGGGCCGCCGCGGCGGCCCGGCGGCGGACCTTCAGACCGCCCGGCAGGATGCCCTCGCGGGTCATGCCGGCCCGCACGCACTCCTGCATCACGGACCAGATCTCCAGCAGGCCGGTCCGGATCTCCTCCTCGCTGCGCCAGGCCTTCTCGTTCTCCAGCATCAGGCCGGAGATGGACAGCCCGGTCTCCCGGGTGAGCCGCAGCAGCTCCTCGCCGGTGCGGAAGGGGTAGCGCAGCGCGGTGTCGTCGGGCTTGACCCGGTCCGCGCCGATCGCGTCCTCGTCCACCACGAAGCCGCCGCCGACCGAGTAGTAGGTCTTCTCCAGCAGGGCCGAGCCGTCCGCCGCGTACGCCCACAGGGTCATGCCGTTGGCGTGGTAGGGCAGCGAGCGGCGGCGGTGCAGGACCAGCTGGCTGTCCGGGTCGAAGTCGATGGTGTGCTCGCCGAGCAGGCTGATCCGCTTCTCGGCGATGATCCGCTCGACGTCCTTGTCGGCCTGGTCGACGTCGACGGTGCGGGGAGAGTGGTTCTCCAGGCCCAGCAGGACGGCCTTCGGGGTGCCGTGGCCGTGGCCGGTGGCGCCGAGCGAGCCGTACAGCTCGGCGCGCACGCCCGTCACCCGGTCCAGCAGGCCTTCGGAGCGCAGTCGGCGGGCGAACATCCGGGCGGCGCGCATCGGGCCCACGGTGTGGGAGCTCGACGGGCCGATGCCGATGGAGAAGAGGTCGAAGACGCTGATGGCCACGGGGGACGTCCTTGTCTGGTCTCGTGGAAGGACTTGCTGGCAGGGAGGGCTGACACGGGACGGGGCACCGCACGCACTGTCCAGTGTGCGCGGTGCCCCGGGATCCCAGGTGCGCCGGCGGGGTGAGGCCGGTCACCTGATCCGATGAGCCCGACCGAGCGGGACTACTCCTGGTTGGCCAGGTTCGGGTAGAGCGGGTACTTCTCGGCCAGGGCGGTGACCCGGGCCTTCAGCGCGGCGGCGACGGTCTCGTCGAAGGCGGGCTTGAGCGCCTCGGCGATGACGTCGGCGACCTCGCGGAAGTCCTCGGCCCGGAAGCCGCGGGTGGCCAGGGCCGGGGTGCCGATGCGCAGGCCGGAGGTGACCATCGGCGGGCGCGGGTCGTTCGGGACGGCGTTGCGGTTGACGGTGATGCCGACCTCGTGCAGCCGGTCCTCGGCCTGCTGGCCGTCGAGCTGGCTGTTGCGCAGGTCGACCAGGACCAGGTGGACGTCGGTGCCGCCGGAGAGCACGGTGGCGCCGGCCTCGGCCACGTCGGCCTGGAGCAGGCGCTCGGCGAGGATGCGGGCGCCCTCCAGGGTGCGCTGCTGGCGCTCCTTGAACTCCTCCGAGGCCGCGATCTTGAAGGCGACCGCCTTGCCGGCGATCACGTGCTCCAGCGGGCCGCCCTGCTGGCCGGGGAAGACCGCGGAGTTGATCTTCTTGGCGTACTCGGCCTTGGACAGGATGACGCCGCCGCGCGGGCCGCCCAGGGTCTTGTGGGTGGTGGTGGTGACCACGTCCGCGTAGGGCACCGGGTTCGGGTGCAGACCGGCGGCCACCAGGCCGGCGAAGTGCGCCATGTCCACCATGAGCAGGGCGCCGACCTCGTCGGCGATCCGGCGGAACTCGGCGAAGTCCAGCTGGCGCGGGTAGGCCGACCAGCCGGCGATGATCAGCTTCGGCTGGTGCTCCTTGGCGAGGCGCTCGACCTCGGCCATGTCGACCTGGCCGGTCTTGTCGTCCACGTGGTACGCGGCCACGTTGTAGAGCTTGCCGGAGAAGTTGATCTTCATGCCGTGGGTCAGGTGACCACCGTGGGCCAGGCTCAGGCCCAGGATGGTGTCACCCGGCTGGATCAGCGCGAACATCGCGGCGGCGTTGGCCTGCGCACCGGAGTGCGGCTGGACGTTGGCGTGCTCGGCGCCGAACAGGGCCTTGATCCGGTCGATCGCGATCTGCTCGACCACGTCGACGTGCTCGCAGCCGCCGTAGTAACGGCGGCCGGGGTAGCCCTCCGCGTACTTGTTGGTGAGCACCGAGCCCTGGGCCTCCATGACCGCCACCGGGGCGAAGTTCTCGGAGGCGATCATCTCCAGGGTGGTCTGCTGGCGGTGCAGCTCGGCGTCGACCGCGGCGGCGATCTCCGGGTCGAGGGCGTGCAGGGACTGGTTCAGAACCGTCATGGTGTGGTCTTCCCGGGGAGGAGAGGCGGGGGTGCCGCGCGAAGCGCGCCCTTGGAAGGGTGGTGGTGGTGACGGGTGGGCCGTGGAGGGGCGGGGCGGCCGTGGTGCTGCGGCCGCCCCCGCGGGGCTCAGGCCGAGTGGGTGAGCTTGTCGTACTCGTCGGCGCTGAGCAGCTCGTCGGTGGCCTCGACGCGCACCTTGAACAGCCAGCCGCCCTCGAACGGGGCGCTGTTGACCAGGGCGTTGTCGTCCAGGACGTCCTGGTTGACCTCGGTGACCTCACCGGTCACCGGGGAGTACAGGTCGCTGACCGACTTGGTGGACTCCAGCTCGCCGCAGGTCTCGCCGGCGGTCACGGTGTCGCCGACCTCGGGCAGCTGCACGTAGACGATGTCACCGAGGGCGTCGGCGGCGTGCTTGGTGATGCCGACCGTGGAGACACCGTCCTCGGCGGCGGTCAGCCACTCGTGCTCCTTGGTGTACTGCAGGTGCTGGGGGTTGCTCATGGCGTCATTCTCCAGGATGGGAAGCGGGCACGGCGAAGCGGGCCGTCACTCGGACGGCTGCGACGTGCGGGTACGGGGGAAGACAGGCCCGGAGGGCCTCAGCGGGCGCGCTTGTAGAACGGCAGCGCGACGACCTGGACGGGCTCGTGCTTGCCGCGCACGTCCACCGCCACGGTGGTGCCGGGGGCGGCGTGGGCGGCGTCGACGTAGGCGATCGCGATCGGCTTGCCCAGGGTCGGGGACGGCGCGCCGGAGGTGATCCGGCCGATCGGCTCGCCCTCGGTGGAGACCACGGTGTACTCGGCGCGCGGCACCCGCTTGCCCTCGGAGACCAGGCCGACCAGCACCTTCGGCGGGTTGGTCTCGGCCGCGGCGGCGGCCTGCTCCAGCGCCTTGCGGCCGACGAAGGTGCCCTCGTTGGTGGTCTTGTCGAAGCGGACGACCCGGCCCAGGCCGGCGTCGAACGGGGTGAGGTCGGTGGACAGCTCGTGCCCGTACAGCGGCATGCCCGCCTCCAGGCGCAGCGTGTCGCGGCAGGAAAGGCCGCACGGGACCAGGCCGTGGCCCTCGCCGGCGGCGGTCAGCGCCTGCCAGACCGGCTCGGCGTCGGCCGGGTGGCAGAAGATCTCGAAGCCGTCCTCGCCGGTGTAGCCGGTGCGGGCGAGCAGCACGTCGCGGCCGGCCACCTGGGCCGGGAGGATCGCGTAGTACTTCAGGCCGGGCAGGTCGGCGTCGGTGGTCTTCGCCAGGATGCCGGTGGCCTCCGGGCCCTGGACGGCGATCAGCGCGTAGGTGTCGCGGTCGTCGGTGACGACGGCGTCGAAGCCCTTGGCGCGGGCGATCAGCTCGTCGAGGACCAGCTGGGCGTTGGAGGCGTTGGCGACGACCAGGAAGGCGTCCTCGCGCAGGCGGTAGACGATCAGGTCGTCCAGGATGCCGCCGTCCTCGGCGCAGATCATGGTGTAGCGGGCGCGCAGCACGCCCAGCGCGGAGACGAACCCGACCAGCGCGTGGTCCAGCATCTCGCCGGCCTGCGGGCCGGTGACGGTGATCTCGCCCATGTGCGAGAGGTCGAACAGGCCGGCCTTGGTGCGGACGGCGAGGTGCTCCTCGCGCTCACTGCCGTAGCGCAGCGGCATGTCCCAGCCGGCGAAGTCGGTCATGGTCGCGCCGAGGGCGCGGTGCAGCGCGTCGAGCGCGGTCAGGCGGAGGGACGACATGGCCAGGAACTCCTCGGTCGGGGCACTCAGGGGTGCACGCGCCGGGACCGGACCCGCTCGGGGACCGACCCTGCGCGCGGGCATGCGGCGGCGTGGGTCTCCCCATCTGTCGTCGAACCTGAGAGCTTCACCGCCGACCTGCCCACAGCTGTTTCCAGCTTGGGGGACAGCATGGCGGCTTGCACCGTGGGTGGGCGCACGACAGGGCCGGGCGCCGCTTTCCAGATGTGCCTAACCCGTGCGGTAGGGGTGCCTGAGAGATTCCGGGGAGGACTTGCTCCTTCGGCGCCGGCTGTGCCTGAGCGGCACTCCGGGCTCTCCCGCGCGGGTTCGAGCGGCCGGTATGGAGTTGTGGGGGCCCGCGGCGCATGCCGTCGGACGGGCACATCATGGCACGTCCGGGACGGCGAGGGGAGGGGGGGCCCGGTCACACCGCCCGGTACCCGAACACGAGCCCTGACCTCACCCCCCGCACGCCTCTAGACTGCTGCGCGTCGGCACAGCAGAGGGCGGCCGAACGACAGAGGGCGGAATCGGCGGCGCATGGGGTACCCGGTGGAACAGCAGCAGGGGTGGGGCGGACCGCAGGAGGCGCCGGCGGGCGGCTCCTGGCCGGCCAACGAGCTGGAGCAGGTGCTGACCGCGGCCCTGGGCGACCCGGGCGCGACGCCGCGGGTGATCGAGGTGCTGGCCCGCAGCCAGGTGTGGGTGCCGCTGCCGGCCGGGGCCGACCCGCAGGGGCAGTCGCTGGACCTGCCGACCATCGAGCTGGGCGGCGACCCGTACGTGCCGGTGTTCTCCTCGCAGGAGGTGTTCCTCCAGCAGGCGCCGGGGATGGCCTTCGCGATCGCGCCGGTCTGGGAGTTCGCCCGCGGACTGCCGCTGGGCGTGGGCATCGCGGTGAACCCGGAGGCGGCGGTGGGCATCCCGGTGCCGCCGCAGGGGGTCGCCGAGCTGCGCCGCGGTCCGCGCGAGGACCGCTGGGAGGCCGCTGACGACGCTTCGGAGCCGACCGGCGGGCGGGTGGCGCTGCGCGAGCCGGTGCCGGGCGAGGACCCGGAGCACTTCCTGGCCGCCTGCCGGAGCGAACTGTCGGCGTTGCCCGGGGTGTTGACCGCCCGCAGGGCGCTGGCCAGCGTCGAGGGCGAGCCGACCGTGATGTTCGTGGGCGTCCAGTTGGACCCTGCGGCACCGGCCGATCCGGCCGCGGTGAACGAGGCACTCGGGCGAGCGCTGGGAACCGCGCCGCTGCCCGGGGGCGTCCACCTCGTACTGCTCGACCTCGCCGACGACCCGGTGGTCGAGTGGCTGCTCACCCGGGTCATGCCTTTCTACACGCGGGTGTGAGCGGGGTTCGTATCAAAGGTACGTCGCCGTGGCGGTGGCCGGTGCCGCGCCATAGGGTGCGTGCAGACGGCCGACGGGCCGGCGGGTTGAGGGAAAGAGGCGCGGCGAGGTGGGCGCATGAGTGCGGGAACGGGAGCGGGCGGTGTGCCGGGGCCCTGGGGCCAGGCACCGGCCGGGCGCCCGGGAGCTGATCCCGGCGCGTTGGAGCGCGCCCTGCGCGACGTCGCGCCGGAGCGCTACGACGCGTACGAGCGGCTGCTGCACGCGCTGGCGGACGGCCAGGTCTGGATGCTGCTGTGGCACGGCACGCCGGGCAGCCCGGACGCCCAGTACGGGAACATGGAGATCAGCGGCCACGGCTACGCGCCGGCCGTCACCTCGTCCGAGCAGCTGACCGCCTCCGGCTGGGCGCGGGCCCACGAGGTCATCTCCGGCCGGGAGATCGCGGCTTCGCTGTACCGCACCCGCTGGGGCCTGTGGCTCAACCCGCACGCGCCCGGCGGCGGCGTCGGGGTGCCCTGGGCGGACCTGCGGCGGATCGCCGCGGGCCTGGACCGGCTGCCGGCCGGGCCGTTGAAGCTGAGCGAGCCGCAGCTGAACGCCCAGCCGTTCTTCGCGCTGCTGGAGCGGCAGGCCGGCGAGCTGCGGGCGGTGCGGGCGTTGCGCCGGGCCTGGGTGCAGCCCGCGGTGGGGGAGCCGTACCTGGCCATCGGCCTTGACCTGTACGAGAGTTCTCCGCCGGTGGTGGAGGCGGTACGGGCCCTGATGCAGCGCGCGATCGCGGTGGCCCCGGAGGGGCTCGCGGTGTCCACGGTGGCGATGTCGGACGAGTACGACCCGGTGGCGCTGTGGATGCGCGCCAACGCGCGGCCGTTCTTCGACCGGGAGGCGGGCCGCCCGCCGACCGGCCCGTACCCGCCGGTGCCCCCGCCGCCGTACCCCGGGCAGTCGACGCCGGGCTACGCGTACGGCACCCAGCCGCCGGCGCAGGGCTGGCAGCAGCAACCGCAGCGGCCATGGCCCGGCTACCCCGGGCGCTGATTCCCAAAACCCATTCTCCGAAGCCGACTTGATTGTCCGTCAAGTCGGCTTCGATGCTTTCCGGACGAATTTCCGGACGTGTGACCCGGTCATCTTGACATGGCGGCTACAGCCGTGTGAAGAGGTATATGCCGAAGATCCGGGAGGTGCATGCACACAGATCACAGTTGGGCATCTGTCGGTTGTCAGGGCTGGCGTAAGCCAGTTCGGATGGCAGAGAGTTCTGCGCAACGCACCGCGCGTACTGGAACCCCACAAAGGTGAGCGCGCACGCCGACAGCCCGCCCGCGCGACGCCCATCCCGCGTGGTGGCAGTGCCTGTGCACGACGCACTGCCTCAACACCCGCTCCTCCTAAGCACTTCCGCACGTCCGCAGCCGCACCGCCGAAGCCGGCGACCGGCACCCGTGGGCCGGCCACCGTCGGCGAGGGGACCAACTGACCATGACCGCATCCGTGACCACCGCCGGGAACGAACCGGAGGCACCCGCCGCCGCGAGCCCGGCCAAGAAGATCGAGGGCCGCTCCCTCGGTCAGATCGCCTGGACCCGCTTCAAGCGGGACAAGGCCGCCGTCGCCGGCGGCGTCGTGGTGATCCTGCTGATCCTGCTCGCCGTGCTGGCCAAGCCGATCGAGTCGCTGTTCGGGCTCGACCCGGACGCCCTCCACCAGGACCTGCTGGACGCCGACCTCGGCGGTCTGCCGTTCGGCGACTGGGGTGGCATGAGCTGGGACCACCCGCTCGGCGTCGACCCGCTCCAGGGCCGTGACCTGCTCACCCGCGTCATCGAGGGTTCCTGGGTCTCCCTGCTGGTCGCCTTCGGCGCGACCCTGCTGTCCAACACCATCGGCACCGTGCTCGGCATCATGGCCGGCTACTACGGCGGCTGGGTGGACACCGTGATCAGCCGGGTGATGGACGTCTTCCTCGCGTTCCCGCTGCTGCTCTTCGCCATCGCGATCTCGACCTCGCTCCAGGGCGGGGCGTTCGGCCTGCACGGCCTGCCGCTGCACATGCTGGTGCTGATCTTCGTGATCGGCTTCTTCAACTGGCCCTACATGGGCCGGATCGTGCGCGGCCAGACGCTCTCGCTGCGCGAGCGGGAGTTCGTCCACGCGGCCCGCAGCCTGGGGGCGCGCGGCCCGTTCATCCTGTTCAAGGAACTGCTGCCCAACCTGGTCGGTCCGATCCTGGTCTACTCGACCCTGCTGATCCCGACCAACATCCTCTTCGAGGCCGGGCTGAGCTTCCTCGGCGTCGGCATCCAGCCCCCGCAGGCCTCCTGGGGCGGGATGCTCCAGGACGCGATCCGGTACTACCAGGTGGACCCCCAGTACATGGTGGTCCCCGGTCTGGCGATCTTCATCACCGTGCTCGCCTTCAACCTGCTCGGCGACGGGCTGCGCGACGCCCTCGATCCCAAGAGCAACTGACCAGGTGTCATCACCTGTTCGTGCTCGACTGACATCACGTCAGGACCATCTCACCGCCTCCACATCCCCAAGGGGTTGATCTCTCCCATGCGTAGGTCCCGTACCGTCGCCCTGACCGCGGCGGCCGCCGCCGTGGTCCTGGTCGTGACCGGTTGCACCAGCTCGTCGAAGAGCGGTGACTCCTCCTCCTCCTCGGCCTCCGGTTCCGCCGGGGGCGGCTCCGGCGCCAACGCGGCCACCAAGGGCATCGTCAACGCCTCGGACAAGAAGGGCGGGACGGTGACCTTCGAGATGAAGGGCACCCCGGACTCGCTCGACCCGGGCAACACGTACTACGCGTACATCTACAACTTCTCGCGCCTGTACGGCCGTCCGCTGACCACCTTCAACCCGGCCGCCGGCGAGGAGGGCAACAAGCTCGTCCCGGACCTCGCCGAGTCGATGGGCCAGCCCAGCGCGGACGGCCTCACCTGGACGTACAAGCTGCGCAAGGGCCTGAAGTACGACGACGGCACCCCGATCACCTCGAAGGACGTCAAGTACGCCGTCGAGCGCTCCAACTTCGCGCCGGACGTGAACTCCAACGGCCCGACCTACTTCCACGACCTGCTGGTCGACAACGAGACGCCGTACGAGGGTCCGTACAAGGACAAGGCCGGCGGCCTGAACTCGATCGAGACGCCGGACGACACCACGATCGTCTTCCACCTGAAGCACCCGTTCGCGGACTTCGACTACCTGGTCAGCGCCCCGCAGACCGCGCCGGTCCCGCAGGCCAAGGACACCGGTGCCGACTACGTGAAGCACATCGTGTCCTCGGGCTCCTTCAAGTTCGAGTCCTACGAGGACGGCAAGCAGGCCGTCCTGGTGCCGAACACCAACTGGGACGCCAGCACCGACCCGATCCGGAAGCAGCTGCCGGAGAAGATCGTGCTGAAGATGAACATCGACCAGGCCACGATCGACAAGGACCTGCTGGCCGGCAACGCCCAGGTCGACCTGGTGGGCGGCGGCGTCGACCCGCAGACCCAGGCGCAGATCCTGCAGAACCCGAAGCTCAAGGCCAGCACCGACAACGCCTACGGCGGCCGCCTGGTCTACCTGGCGATCAACAGCAAGGTCGCTCCGTTCGACAACATCGAGTGCCGCAAGGCCGTCCAGTTCGCGATCGACAAGGTCTCGGTGCAGACCGCCGAGGGCGGCCCGATCCGCGGCCAGGTCGCCAACACGGTGCTCCCGCCGGACATCCCGGGCCACCAGGACTTCAACCTGTTCGAGACCAAGGACAACAAGGGTGACGAGGCCAAGGCCAAGGACGCCCTGAAGGCCTGTGGCAAGGACAGCATCAACACCGTGCTCTCCGCCCGCACCGAGCGCGCCACCGAGGTCGCCGCCGCCACCTCGATCCAGGCCGCGCTGAAGAAGGTCGGCATCAACGCCGAGATCCAGCAGTACCCGCAGGGCAAGTACCTGACCGACAGCGCCGGTGCCCCGCAGTTCACCCAGGACCACAACATCGGTCTGATGATGATGCAGTGGGGCGCGGACTGGCCGACCGGCTACGGCTTCCTGCAGCAGATCGTCGACGGCCGGGCGATCAAGGCCTCCGGCAACAGCAACCTCTCCCAGCTGAACGACCCGGCGGTCAACAAGCTGCTCGACGACGCCGCCGTCAACCCGGACAAGGCGGCCCGCGAGAAGACCTACGCCGACATCGACAAGAAGGTCATGGAGCAGGCGGTCATCGTCCCGCTGACCTACTTCAAGGTCTTCCTGTACCGCCCGGACAACGCCACCAACATGGTCTCCACCCCGGCGTTCTCCGGTGAGTACGACTACCTGAACATCGGCTCCACCAAGTAAGAGCCTGGCTCCGCATCCCTGAAGGCAGGTGAAGGCAGCGGCGCCCGCCGCCGTCCGGAAGACCCCGGAC
>NZ_JBHVFE010000325.1:0-10345 GCF_042801945.1 Kitasatospora sp. NPDC057542 | reverse complement strand
GACGCCGGGGTGCGAGGGCTCAGCCGTCGATGCGGTGCTGGCTCCAGAAGGAGGTCAGGTCCACGGTGGTGGCGGCCTGGGCCGCGGCCTTGAACTCCGCGGTGGTGGAGACGCCGTACCAGTGCGCCTGCGCGTAGTTCCGCAGCAGCGTGGTCATCGCGGTGTCGCCGATCGTCCGGCGCAGGTCGTGCAGGGCGCACTTGCCGTATCCGTAGACGACCGTGGAGTAGCGGGAGGAGTTGGCGTCCCAGTACGCCATCGAGTTGGTGATCCTCTCCGCCGAGGAGGCCCAGGAGACGCTGTTCCAGCAGCCGTTGCCGGTCTTGCCGAGGGCGAGGTCGGTGGCGTAGTCGGTGAAGGCCTCGTCCAGCCAGGGGCCGTTGTACTCGTCGTCGCCCACGATGCCGTACCACCACTGGTGACCGATCTCGTGGGTGAGCGCCGTGGTGCTGACCAGGTCGAGGACGAAACCCGGGTACTCCATGCCGCCGAACCAGAAGTTGTTGTCGATCACCGCGTCCAACTCGCCGTACGGGTAGGCACCGAAGCGCTGGGCGTGGGCGTCGACCGCCGAGGTCGCGGTGGAGAGCATCGACTTGGAGTCGGCCGCACTGATCCCCGCCACCGAATAGACGTTGACCTTCACCCCGGCCGCGGAGGTGCCGGAGATCTTCGTGAACGGCCCGGCGCCCCAGGCGAAGTCGCGCACCTTGCCGGCGGTCGCCTTGGTGACGGTCCGTCCGGCCGCACCGGGGGTGTCAACCGAGGTGCCGGTCGCGGGCACCAGCAGGCCGGTCGGGTGGTCCAGGGTGACGGTGAAGTCCGAGGCCACCGAGTAGAAGGACTCGCCGTTGTTGGTGTACGGGTCGAGGTGCCAGCCGGCCGCGTCCCGTATCGCCAGGACGGGCAGGGCGTTGCCGAGGAAGTTGTACGCGCCGTCGTGGCCGAACCGGTCCGCGCCGCTCGGCACGGTGATGCCGAGGTCGAATCCGACGGTGCCGCTCTGGCCCTGCGCGAGCGGAGCCGGCAGGGTGATCTTGAGCGCGGTGCAGTTCACCGTGAGCGGGGAGGGCGTGCCGCCGGTCACGTTGGTCACCGTGATCGGGGTGCTGGGGCAGCTGCCGTGGGCGTTGTCCCACAGCCGCAGGTACACCTCGTTCAGCGGGGTGGGCGAGGCGTTGCCGAAGGTCACGCTCTCGTGCCCGGTCCAACTGCCGCCGGAGGCATCGCTGGTGAGGTCGACGGTGTACGCCGGCGCGACCGGGGTGCGGGTCGGGTCACCGGGCTGGGGCGGGGTGGTACCGCCGCCGGAGACGTCCAGGGTGACGTCGTCCAGCACGAAGCTGGTCTGCAGGCTGGAGTCCTCGACGCCGGTGAAGGCGAGCGTCACGGTCTGGCCCGCGAAGGCGGAGACGTCGACGGTCTTGTGCACGTACCCGGCCTGGGCGTCCAGGTTGGAGTAGGTGGCCAGAGTGGTGGAGCCGAGTTTGACGGTCAGCTTGTCGTAGGCGGTGCTGCCGGTCGTCTCGGCGGTGTCGACGTGCAGCCAGAACCCGAGCGTCGCGGTGCCGCACCCGGCGGGGAGAGTGACGGACTGCGAGAGCGTGTCGGTGTGGCTGGAGCCGTAACCGTCGAGCCAGGCGTAGGAGCTGCCGGAGTGCGCGCTCTGGCGACTGTCGGCGGTGATCGCGCCGCTCGGCGCCGTCCAGGACGAACTCCCGGACTCGAAACCGCCGTTGGCCACCACCTGGGCGGGTGTACAGTCCGCGGCGCTCGCCACATCGGGGGTGGCGAGCACCGCGAGGCCGGTGGCCGCGAACAGGGCGGCGCCGGTCAGGGCAGGCAGGAGTCTTCTCATCGGTGCCTCTCGTGGGGGAGCGGGCCGGGAGCAGCAGCGTGACAGCAAACCCGCACCTTTGAAAGGCTCATGACATGAGACGCATACGCCTCACCTGATGACCGGCCCAGCGGATCACCGGCTCACCTGTCACCGGACGACCGCCCTACCGGATCACCGGCAGCACCGCCGCCGCGCTGCGGCCGGTCGCCGCCTCGATGAAGGCCGCCGGGTCGGCGACCTCCGCCAGCAGCGTGCGGGTGAAGTGCAGCGCCCCCTCGGCGGGCGGCGGGCCGCCGACGGCCGCGATCAGGTCGAGCAGGTGGACGGTCGCCTCCATCAGCGCCACCTCGCCGAGCGCGCCGACCGTCACGCTGCCGAGCAGCGGGTGCGCCACCGTGGTGCCCGGCGGCAGGTCCGCGAGGCCGTCCAGCGCGGCCGGGCCCTCCACGCCGAACCGGGCCATCAGCACAGCGGGTTCGGCCACCTCGGCGGCCTGCTTCGCCGCCTCGGCGACCTGGCCGGCGGCGGTGTGGGCGATACCGCCGGGCCGGTTGTAGGCACGCAGGATGCCGGCCCCGTCAACCACCTCGGCCCGCCCGTCCAGGACGGCCGCGCGCAGCCCGGTGAACATCTCCGGCACCGGCGCCACGTGCGCGTACAGTTCCCGTACGGTCCACCCGGGCAGCCGGGTGGACCGGTCCCAGTCCTCGGCGACCAGGGCCGCACCCCGCTCCGCCCAGGAGGCCCATGCCTCCGCCAACAGCGCTCGCACCGGGTCGTTCTGACTGTTCATCGATTCTCCTCGGGACGGTGATCACGGGGTCTCCCACGCTACCTCGGGCTCCCGGAAGACCGCTTGCCGCCCCCTCCCCGGGCCGTCACCATCGGCCCGTGACCGACTCCGCCGCCCGCCCACTGCCCGCTCCCGCCGCCACCCGCCCGGCCCGGGTCCAGCAGCAGCCCGGCCGCCCCCGGAGGCCCGACGCCGTCCACTCGTGAGGGCCGCACCGGCCGCGGGGCTGCCCGCCGGGCTCGGCGCGGCCGTCCCGGTGGGGGCCGTCGGGGCCTACCTGGTGTCGCTCACCGCGCGCACCTCGCTGCGCACCGGCGCCTGCGCCGCCCTCGGCGTGGCCACCGCGGACGGGCCGTACGCGCTGCTCGCGGCGGTCGGCGGTCGGCGGTCGGCGGTCGGCGGTCGGCGGTCGGCGGTCGGCGGTCGGCGGTCGGCGGTCGGCGGTCGGCGGGACCAGCCTCGCGCCACCGCTCGGACCGGTCGCCCGGCCGCTGCGGATCGTCTCCGCCCCGGTGCTACCGGCCCTGGCCGCCCGCACGACCGTCAGCGCGCTGCGCAGCCGTCCCGGCACCGCCGCCGGACCGCAGGCCGCGCCGCCCACCCCCGCCCGGGCCTTCCTGCCCCTGCTGGGCATCACCCTGCTGAACCCGCTCACTGTCCTCTACTTCGCCGCCCTGGTGCTCAGCGGCGGCAGCCAGGACGGCGTCCCGGCCCGGGCGGCCTTCACCGTCGGCGCCTTCACTGCATCCGCCTGCCGGCAGCTGCTGCCGGCCTCCGGCGGCGCGCTGCTCGGCTGACCACCGGCCGGCCGCTCGACGGTCCACGCCACACCCCCGGCCCACCAGCCCACCGCCCCCGGGCACGTCCGGCTACGCAGCGCAACCGGCCCCGCCGCCCCCGTCGCCGTACCCACCGTCTCCGCGCGGCTCCTCCGACGGTCGGCTGACCAGCGGGATCGGCGAACCCGTCACCAAGAGCCGCTCACCCGTTTACGTCCGATTCATACCTTGTATCCTGGTTCTGTATCCGTTGAGTGACATCCGCCGAAGACCCAGCCCGAAGACCCAGCCCGACAGCGGGCCCTGCACCGCAGCCGCCCTGCCGAGCGGCCCGACCGGCTCGGGCGCGGCCGACGACGCTGCCACGGACCCGGAGGAGTGCGGACATGGCCGAGCAGGACGCCCCCGAGAAGCGGGGCCGGCTGAGCCGCCCGCTGGTGCTGGGCACCGCCGTGGCCCTGGTCGACCGCGAGGGCCTGGCCGCGCTGACCATGCGCAGGCTGGCGGCCGAGCTCGGCGTGGAGTCGATGGCCCTGTACCGCTACACGCCGGGCAAGGAGGCCCTGCTCGACGGCCTGGTCGAGGCCTACTTCGACGAGATCAACGCCCGGCTGCGGGCCGGCGCCGGCCGCGGCCCCCACGAGGGCGGCTGGCGTGCCGAACTGCGCCGGATCTCCCGAGCGTTCGCCGCCACCGCGCACGCCCACCCCGAGATCCTGCCGCTGATCGCGACCCGCCCGCTGTCCGTTCCGGTGGCCCGCCGCCCCGCCTCGGTGCTGGAACTCACCGAGCACATCCTGGCCGTGCTCGGCCAGGCCGGCTTCGACGACGCGGGCGCGCTGACCGTCTACCGCACCTTCGTCGCCTGGAACCTCGGCTGCCTGCTGGTGGACAAGCGCCAGGTGGTCGACAACCCGAACGAGCCGGATCCGGTCCTGCGGCTCGGCCTGCACCGGCTGCCCGCCACCGAGTACCCCCGGCTGCGCGCCCTGGTGCCCCGGTTCGCCGACTTCGACGACGAGGCCGAGCTGCTGAGCGGCCTGGACAGCCTGCTCGACCGGATGCCCGAGCCGCCCCTTGACGGCTTCTACGGCAGCGACGCATCCTGAGGATACGAGGTACACGTCGGACGTATCCCCCCTGATCGGCGCCGCCGGGCCACCCGGCACCATCGCGGCAGCCCGCTGACGGCGCCCGGAAGAAGTCCCCATGTCCTCCACCTCGAACGCGTCACCCCACGACGACATCCTGCGCCTCCGCGTCACCGCCAAGGACCCGGAGACCCTGCGCGCGCTGCTGCGCGACACCCACCCCGACGTCGGCGGACGCCCGCACGTCGAGGAGGACGGCCGCATCGGCATCGACGTCTACGCCCCGGCCGACCAGGTCCCAACCCTCGAACGCGAGGGCATCACGGTCACCCGGATCGGCAACGCCAGCGAGGCCGGGCGCGCCGCCCAGGCCGAGGTCGGCGTCGGCGACCGCTTCGCCCCCGCCGACGCCGTCCCGCGCGGCCTGGCCACCAAGCTCTCCGGCTGACCCGGGAGGCCCGCCATGCCGTACCTGAACGTCACCGAGGTCGAGTCCGCCGTGACCAGCCTGGCCACCGCCTACCCCGACATCACCCAACTCGTCACGCTGCCCGAGGCCTCGCACGAGGGCCGCACCGCCCACGCCCTGTTGATCAGCGAACCCACGGCGGCCCCCAAGCCGTGCGTCATGATGATCGGCGGCGTCCACGCCCGCGAGTGGGGCAGCTGCGAGATCCTCATCCACCTCGCCGCCGACCTGCTGGAATCCCACCGGGACGGCACCGGCCTCGGCTACGGCGGCACCGCCTTCACCGCCACCCAGGTCAGCAGCCTGCTCCACCGGCTCGACCTGGTGCTCTACCCGCTGGTCAACCCCGACGGCCGGAACTACAGCCAGACCGTCAAGCCGATGTGGCGCAAGAACCGCAACCCGGCCAACGCCGGCGGCAGCCCGAACCCGGACTGCGTCGGCGTCGACATCAACCGCAACTACGATTTCCTCTTCGACTTCGTCACCGCCTTCGACCCGAAGGCCAACCCCCAGGTGTCGAACGACCCGTGCGACCCGCAGGTGTACGCCGGCCCGAGCGCGTTCTCCGAACCGGAGACCCGCAACGTCCGGTGGCTGCTGGAGCAGCTCCCGCTGACCCAGTGGTTCGTCGACGTGCACAGCTACTCGCAGGACGTGCTCTACAACTGGGGCGACGACGAGAACCAGTCGATCGACCCCGACATGAACTTCCGCAACTCCGAGTACGACGGCAAGCGCGGCCTGCCCGGCGACCTCACCTACTCCGAGTACATCCCCAAGGGCGACCAGGACGCCGCCGTGCTGCTCGCCGAGGCGTTCTGCCAGGGCGTCAACGGCGTACGCGGCCTGACGTACAAACCGATGAGTGGCTTCCATCTGTACCCGACCAGCGGGACCAGTGACGACTACGTCTACTCCCGCAGCTTCGCCGACCCCGACCAGGGCAAGGTGCTCGGCTTCACCGTCGAGTGGGGCGCCGAATTCCACCCGCGGTGGGCGGAGATGGAACAGATCATCCGTGATGTGGACGCCGGGCTGGTGCAGTTCTGCCTGGCCGCCGCCTGAACAACCCCTGAGCCGCAGTGCCCGACAGCAGGGCGCCCGCCACGATCGGTCGCGGCGGGCGCCCCGTCATGCCGGGTCAGGCGGCCCGGTGGAAGAAGAACGGTTACTTCGATCCGCAGTGCGGGAGCTGCGGTGGGAATGCGCCGGGGAGGGCTCGCGGTGTCACCCTGCGTGCCGACCCCTGCGCTACGCGCTTACGAGGCACACGTACGAGGCACACGTACGTCGTATACGAGTCTGCCCGCACCCCGCGAGCTGGTCAAGGGCGGACCGGGACGCTCCGTTGCCCGCCCGGCGGAGCCCGCCGGACGAGCCCCGGGCTCAGACCCGGGCGCCGAGCATCCGCAGCACCAACTCGCCGTAACGGCGCCCGAGTTCCTCCGGCGCCTCGGTGGAGTTCGCCGTGTACCAGCGGGAGACGTCGATGCCCAGCGAGGTGACCGCGCGGGCCGCCGTCCGCACCTCCGTCACGTGGAAGTCCCCCACCGCCGCGCCCGCCTCGATCAGCGCGCTGACCTCGCGCTCGATGTCCAGCCGCAGCGCCGCGACCACCGCGTAGGCGTCCTCGGGCAGCGCGTGCAGTTCGTAGTTGACCACCCGGCCGACCGTCCTGGCCCGGGCGTGCCAGGCGGTGAACTGCTCGACCAGCCGGCGCATCCGCTCGGCCGGGCCGCCCGGGCCGGCCACCGCGTCCCGGACCAGGGTCAGCGTGGCGGCGTGACCGGCCTGGCTGATCTCGGCCAGCAGCGCGGTCTTCGACTGGTAGTGGATGTACAGCGCGGCCGGGCTCATCCCCGCCGCGGTGGCGATGTCCCGGGTCGTGGTGGCGTGGAAGCCGCGCTCCGCGAACGACTCGACGGCGGCCTGGAGCAGCCGGTACGCCGCTTCGGGGCGGACGTCGGCGCCGGGCAGGGTCGGCCAGAGGTCGGCGAGCGGGGTGCTGGTCATGGCGCCATCCTCCCAGAGAACTCGTACAGGCATTCCCGCCGACCACCCCGCGGGCCGAGCGGGCGTTCGGCAGGCTGTTGACAGGCTCCCGCACCGACAGCATGCTGAGCAAGCGCTTAGTCAGCGACAGTCCTCAGGACTCGGCATCCCCGTGGGAAAGGCAGGACGCTCCGTGGTGCACTCCTTCAAGGGCCGGGTGGCCGTCGTCACCGGATCGAGCCGGGGCATCGGCCTCGGCATCGCGCGCGAGCTGGTCGACCGCGGGGCCAAGGTCTGCCTCACCGCCCGCAACCCGGAGCCGCTGGCCGAGGCCGTCCGCGACCTGGGCGGTCCGGACAACGCGATCGCCGTCGCGGGCAAGGCCGACGACCCGGCGCACCAGGAGGAGGCCGTCGCCCGCACCCTGGAAGCCTTCGGCCGGCTCGACCACCTGGTCAACAACACCGGCATCAACCCCGTCTACGGGCCGGTCCTCGACACCGACGAGGCCGCCGCCGCCAAGATCCTCGCCGTCAACGTGCTGGCCCCTCTGGCCTGGACCCGCCGCGCGCACGCCGCCTGGATGGGCGAGCACGGCGGCTCGATCGTCAACGTCGCCTCCATCACCGGCATCCGTGCCTCGCTCGGGATCGGCATGTACGGCGTCAGCAAGGCCGCGCTGATCCGGCTCACCACCGAACTCGCCGCCGAGCTCGGCCCCCAGGGTGTCCGGGTCAACGCCGTCGCCCCCGCCCTGGTGAAGACCAGGTTCGCCGAGGCGCTGTACGAGGGCCGCGAGGAGAAGGTCGCCAAGGCCTACCCGCTCGGCCGCCTCGGCGTCCCCGAGGACGTCGCCGGCGCCGTCGCCTTCCTGCTCTCCCCGGACGCCGGCTGGATCACCGGCCAGACCCTCGTCGTGGACGGCGGGGTCACCCTCGGCGGTGGCATGTGACCACCGGGGCGTTCGACGGCCGGGGCGTGGTGGTGACCGGCGGCGGCCGGGGCATCGGGGCCGCACTGGCCCGGGCCTTCGCGGCGGCCGGCGCCCGGGTGGTGGTCAACGACCTGGACACCGGGGCGGCCCACGCCGTGGCGAAGGAGTGCGGGGGCACTGCGCTGCCCGGGGACGCCGCCTCCGCCGAGGGGCTGGCCGGCCTGGTCGGGCGGGCCCGCGGCGAACTCGGCGAGATCGACGTGTGGTGCGCCAACGCGGGCGTCGCCCCGGTGGGCGGGGCGGACGCGCCCGCCGCGGCCTGGACGAGCGCCTGGGAGGTCAACGTCATGGCCCACGTCCGGGCTGCCGAGCTGCTGCTCCCCCGCTGGCTGGAACGCGGCGAGGGCCGCTTCCTGGCCACCGTCTCCGCCGCCGGGCTGCTCACCATGCTCGGCTCCGCCCCTTACGCCGTCAGCAAGCACGGCGCGCTGGCCTTCGCCGAGTGGCTCTCCGCGACCTACCGCCACCGGGGCGTCCGGGTGCACGCGCTCTGCCCGCAGGGTGTGCGCACCGACATGCTCGCCTCCACCGGCGCGGTCGGCGAGGCGCTGCTGGCCCCGACCGCGCTCGACCCGGCGGAGGTCGCCGAGGCGGCGCTGGACGGCATGCGCGCGGAGCGCTTCCTCCTCCTGCCGCACCCCGAGGTCGCCGACTACTACCGGGTCCGGGCCACCGACCCGGACCGCTGGATCGCCGGCATGAACCGGCTCCAGCAGGGACTGGAGAGGAGCGAGCTGCTGTGAGGGCCTGGCAGGTGCGCGAACTCGGGGAGCCGGCCGAGGTGATGCGACTGGCCGAGGACGTCGCGCGGCCGGTGCCCGGACCGGGGCAGCTGCTGGTCCGGGTGCGGGCGGCGGCCGTCAACTTCCCGGACGCGCTGATGGTGCGCGGGCAGTACCAGGTCCGCCCGCCGCTGCCGTTCACGCCCGGTGTGGAGCTGTGCGGCGAGGTGGTGGACGGCGCCCGGCGGGGCGAGCGGCTGATCGGCAACCCGGTGCTGCCGCACGGCGCCTTCGCCGAGTACGCCCTGCTGGACGCCGCCGCCGCGTTCCCGGCGCCCGAGGCACTGGACGACGCCGAGGCCGCCGCCCTGCACATCGGCTACCAGACCGCCTGGTTCGCGCTGCACCGCCGGGCCCGGCTGCGGGCCGGCGAGACCCTGCTGGTGCACGCGGCGGCCGGCGGGGTCGGCAGCGCGGCGGTCCAGCTCGGCCGGGCCGCCGGGGCACGGGTGATCGCCGTGGTCGGCGGGCCGGCGAAGGCACGGACGGCGAAGGCGCTCGGCGCCGACCTGGTGGTGGACCGCCGGGAGCGGGACTTCGTCGCCGCCGTCAAGGAGGCCACCGACGGACACGGCGCGGACGTGGTCTTCGACCCGGTCGGCGGCGAGGCGTACACCGGTTCCACCAGGTGCATCGCCTTCGAGGGCCGGATCGTGGTGGTCGGCTTCGCCGCCGGGCAGGTCCCCACCCCGGCTCTCAACCATGCGCTGGTGAAGAACTACGCGATCCTGGGCCTGCACTGGGGCCTCTACAACACCCACGACCCGCGCGCCGTCCGCACCGCCCACGACGAGCTCACCAGGCTCGCCGAACAGGGCGTCCTCCGCCCCCTGGTGAGCGCCCGGGTGCCACTGGCCTCCGCCTCGGACGCCGTCTCGCGCGTCGCCGCCGGGCTCAGCACCGGGCGGATCGCCGTCCTGGGCGACTGACCCGCGATCCACCGCCCGCGCGGCCGGTAATCCGGCTGCGCGGGCCCACGGCCGCTGCCAGGATGCGGGGATGACATCGTTTTCCACCGCCCGCGACTCGTTGGAGGGCCTGGCCCTCGGGGACGGATTCGGGGAGCGCTGGTTCCCCCTGTTCCGCTCACCGAAGGAGGCCTTCGAGCAGATCCGGGCCCGGCGGGCCCCGGAGGAAGGCCCCTGGCACTGGACCGACGACACCGCCATGGCCCTGTCGGTGTTCGGCGTCCTGACCGCCTTCGACGCGGTGCACCAGGAGCGGCTCGCCCAGGCCTTCGCGGCGAACTACCGGGCGGATCCGGGCCGCGGGTACGGACACGGGATGCACCAGCTGCTGCCCGCCCTGGCCGGGGATCCCGGGGGCTGGCGCACCGCAGCACGGGAGCTGTTCGACGGCCAGGGCAGCCTCGGCAACGGCGCGGCGATGCGGGTGGCCCCGCTGGGCGCCTGGTTCTCCGCGGACCTGGACGAGGCGGCGGAGCAGGCGGCGCTGTCCGCGGAGGTCACCCACGCCCACCCCGAGGGCGTCGCCGGAGCCGTGGCCGTCGCCCTCGCGGCGGCTCTCGCCGCCCGCGGCCGCTCCGGGCCCGCACCCGTCGGCGCCGGGCTGCTGGCCGAGGTCGCGGACCGCACCCCGCGG